>CAYNGQ010000489.1:0-2237 GCA_964396735.1 uncultured Solirubrobacteraceae bacterium
GTGGGGGTCGTCTCCGCGGTGCGCCGGCGCACGTGGCTCGACCGCGCCGCGATGGGCACCGCGCTCGTGTTCATCTCCGCGCCGGAATACTGGCTGGGGCTGATCGCGCTGTTCTTGTTCGCCGCCGACATCGGCAAGCTCAAGATCTTCCCCGGCGCCGGCAGCTACGTCGGCCTCAGCAGCGACCCGGGGAAATGGTTCACCTCGCTGATCCTCCCGTGGCTGGTGCTCGCCGCCACTTTCGCCGCGGTGTACGCGCGCCTGTTGCGCGCCAACTTGCTGGAGGTGCTCGACCAAGACTACATTCGCACCGCGCGCGCCAAGGGCCTCTCGGAGCGGCGTGTGATCCTGCGCCATGGCGTGCGTGCTGCGATCACCCCGATCGTCACCGTGCTCGGCCTCGACCTCGGTGCGCTGCTCGGCGGCGCGCTGCTGGTCGAAGTCGTGTTCGACATCCCCGGCGTGGGGCGGCTCAACTACGACGCGCTCACGCACTCCGACTTCCCGATCATCCAGGGCACCGTGTTGCTCGCGGCGCTGTTCATTGTCGTGGCCAACATCTTCGTCGACATCTCCTACGCGTATCTCGATCCGCGGGTGCGGTTCAAATGAGCGAGCCGCCGGATCGTCGTTCCTGGCAAGGACGCAGTGAGCGAAGTGTGCTCCGCACACGAGCGATCGAGGACGCCGCCAGGGGCGGCGAGACGCTGCTCGAGGTCGAGGACCTGCGCGTGGAGTTCCCTACCGAAGGCGGGGTGGTGCACGCCGTGAACGGCGTCTCCTTCACGCTCGAGCAGGGCCGCACGCTCGGGATCGTGGGCGAGTCGGGCTCGGGCAAGAGCGTGTGCGCGCTGAGCACGATGGGGCTGACCCGCGCCCAGGGCGCGCGCATCTCCGGGCGGATCCTGTTCGAGGGGCGCGACCTGCTGACCCTGCCCGAGCGCGGCATGCGCGAGCTACGCGGCAACGAGCTGGCGATGATCTTCCAGGACCCGCTCTCCTCGCTGCACCCGCTGTACCGCGTGGGGGCGCAGATCGCGGAGGGGATTCGCGCCCACCGCGAGGTCTCACGCCGCGCCGCGCGGGAGCAGGCGATCGCGCTGCTGGATCTGGTGGGCCTCCCCGAACCGTCACAGCGCGTGAATGCCTACCCGCACGAGCTCTCCGGGGGGATGCGCCAGCGCGTTATGATCGCGATGGCGCTCGCCAACGAGCCGAAGCTGCTGATCGCCGACGAGCCCACCACTGCGCTCGACGTGACCGTGCAGGCGCAGCTCCTCGCGCTGCTGCGGCGCCTGCGCGAGGAGCTCGGGATGGCGCTCGTGCTGGTCACCCACGATCTTGGGGTGGTCGCCGAGATGGCCGACGAGATCGCGGTGATGCAGGCCGGGCTGATCGTCGAGCGGGGCACGGCCGAGCAGGTGCTGGTTGCGCCTCAGCACCCCTACACACAGGGGCTGCTGCGGTCGTCCCCGACGCTCGAGCGCAACGACCAGAGCCAGCACGACGACAACCACGACAAGCGCGAGCCCCTGCTCGAGGTGCGCGACCTCGTCAAGCGCTTCTCGATCACGCGCGGGGTGGTGTTTCAGCGCCAGGTCGCGCACGTCGAGGCGGTCGCCGGGATCAGCTTCGAGCTGCGGCGCGGCGAGGCGCTCGGGCTGGTGGGGGAGACCGGCTGCGGCAAGAGCACCACCGCGCGCCTGATCATGCGCCTGCTCGAGCCCACCGACGGGGAGATCCGCTTCGAAGGCCACGACATCGCCCATCTGCGGGGCCCTGGGCTGAAGGCCGTGCGTCGCGAGATGCAGATCGTCTTCCAGGACCCCTACTCCTCGCTGAATCCCCGCAAGACCGCCGGCTCGATCGTCAGCGAGCCGTTCGCGATCCACGGGCTGCACCCCGACAAGGCGCAGCGCAGGCGCGCCGTGTGCGAGCTGCTCGACAAGGTGGGCCTGCGGCCCGAGCACCACAACCGCTACCCCCACGAATTCTCCGGCGGCCAGCGCCAGCGAATCGGCATCGCACGGGCGCTTGCGCTGGGACCGAAGCTGCTGATCGCCGACGAGCCGGTGTCGGCGCTCGACGTCACGATCCAGGCCCAGATCCTCGAGTTGCTGCGCGAGCTGCAGCGGGAGCTGGGCCTGACGCTGCTGCTGATCTCCCACGATCTCGCGGTGGTGCGCCAGATGGCCGACCGCGTGGCGGTGATGCGCGCCGGCGAGATCGTCGAGCTC
>CAYNGQ010000490.1:0-2381 GCA_964396735.1 uncultured Solirubrobacteraceae bacterium
GCTCGCCTGGAAGAACATCGAGCGCGCCGCCGAATCCGGCGAGCCGGTCGACGGCCGTGTGATCGAGGTCGTCAAGGGCGGCCTGATACTCGACCTCGGCGTGCGCGGCTTCCTGCCCGCCTCGCTGGTGGACATCCGCCGCGTGCCCAACCTCGACGAATACATGGGCACCAAAATCGAGACGAAGGTGATCGAGCTCAACCGCTCGCGCAACAACGTCGTGCTCTCCCGCCGCGCGGTGCTCGAGGAGGAGCGCAAGGAGGTCCGCCAGCAGATCCTCGACCGCCTGCAGCCCGGTCTCGTGGTGGAGGGCCAGATCTCCAACATCGTCGACTTCGGGGCGTTCGTGGACCTCGACGGGATCGACGGCCTGATCCACATCTCCGAGCTCTCCTGGTCGCACGTGAACCACCCCTCGGAGATCCTCAACATCGGGGACACCGTGCAGGTGAAGGTGCTCGACATCGACCGCGACCGCCAGCGCATCTCGCTCGGTCTGAAGCAGACCCAGGAAGACCCGTGGCAGCGGATCGTCGACACCTACAACATCGGCGACGAGCTGGAGGGCACCGTCACCAAGGTCGTCACCTTCGGCGCGTTCGTGGAGATCCTCGACGGGGTCGAGGGGCTCGTGCACATCTCCGAGCTCGCTGCCCACCACGTCGAAAGCCCGCGCGAGGTCGTCCACCCGGGCGATGACATCCGCGTGAAGATCCTCGAGATCGACTCCGAGCGCCGGCGCCTGTCGCTGTCGGCCAAGCGGGTCGAGGACCAGATCCTGCCGCTGCCGCGTCCGGCCGACGCCTCCGGCAATGAGCCGCCCGCGGGGGAGGCCACCGAGGCCGGCGGGGTGCAGGCCGGCGATCCCTCGGTGGTGGATGGTGCAGGCGAGCCGGCGGAGCCGACGGCCGAGGTGGCGGAGGTGCAGCCGCAAACCGTGGTGGCGCCCGAGGTCCGGCAGACGGAGGTCGCGGGCGAACCAGCGGCAGCGGCGGTGGTGGTGGAGCCCGCTATGGCGGAGGCTGGGACGGCAGAGGTCGCGAGCGAGCCCGAGGCGGCAGGGGTGGAGCCCGCTACGGCGGAGGTTGCGACAGCAGAGGTCGCGAGCGAGTCCCAGGCGGCGGTCGCGGCAGCTGAGCCGGCGGCCGAGGTCGAGGCTGAGAGCGAGCCCGAGGCG
This sequence comes from uncultured Solirubrobacteraceae bacterium, assembly GCA_964396735.1. Taxonomy (GTDB): domain Bacteria; phylum Actinomycetota; class Thermoleophilia; order Solirubrobacterales; family Solirubrobacteraceae; genus Palsa-744. The sequence continues at coordinate 1,178 of CAYNGQ010000490.1, forward strand.
GCGGTCGTCGAACCCGTTACGGAGAGTGAGCCGGCAGCCGAGGTGGCGGGGCCGGAGAGCGTGGCGGTCGAAGAGGAGTCCACGGCCGTCGCCGCGGAGGAGCCAGAAGCCTCTGCCGAGGACCCCGACGGCGAGCCCGCGGCGGATCCCGACCTGACGCCCGCCGCGAGCGACGCCGCCCAGGACTGACCCGCGCCTCGTGCAGGAAGTCGAGCGGTCGGTCCCACTGGTAGGGCTGACGGGCGGCATCGGCGCGGGCAAGTCCACCGCGCTGGCTGCTTTGGAGGGATTGGGGGCGGTCGTGCTCTCGACCGACGCGGTCGTGCACGAGCTATACACCCGCGATCCGCGCGTGCGGGAGGCCGTCGTGGCGCGGTGGGGCCCCGAAGTGGCACCCGCCGGTTCGGTCGATCGCGCGGCAATCGCGCGACGCGCATTCGCCGGCGACCAGGAGCGCAGCTGGCTGGAGGGGCTGCTGTGGCCGCTGGTGGGCGAGCGGGTGGGGGAGTGGCTGACGTGGGCGCGCGCGCTTTCACCGCCCCCGCCTGCCGCGGTGGTCGAGGTTCCGCTGCTGTTCGAGGCGGGAATGGAGCGGCTGTACGACGCCACGATCGCCGTCGTCGCACCGGAGGAGCTGCGCCGCGAGCGCGCCGCGGGCCGCGGCCACGAGCTGGTGCGGGAGCGCGCCGCGCGTCAGCTCTCGCAGGAGCAGAAGGCGGCGCGCGCCAGCTTCGTGGTGTGCAACGATGGCAGCGAAGCGCAGTTGGCGGAGAAGCTGTCGGAGATACTTGCCAAGCTGAAGGGGTGAACACCCAAGCCCACGAACTGTATGCGCGGAGCCCGCCCGCGCGAAGCGGCCGACCGCGGATCGGCCAACGCCAGCACGGCTCGGGCGGGAGGGGGTCGAGAGGGCGGCGGCTGCTGAGCACGCTGCTGGTGCTCACGGTGGCGATCGGACTGATCGTTGTGTTCGCTCCACGCTTGGAGCACGCGGTGCGCGAACTGACGCTGCCATTGCAGGACGCGGGCGTGATCCGCCAGCAAGCCTCCGAAAAGCACCTCGACCCCGCGCTGATCGCGGCGGTCATCTACGCCGAGACCAAGTTCGACCCACGCCCCTCCTCCGCCGGCGCGCAGGGCCTGATGCAGATCCTCCCCAGCACGGCGCTGTTCCTCGCCCATCTGTCGGGCGGGGTGAGCTTCC
>CAYNGQ010000491.1:0-3805 GCA_964396735.1 uncultured Solirubrobacteraceae bacterium
GCGCCGCCGAGCGCGAGCGCGGTCGGTGGGTCCCTCACGGGCTCGACGGTGCTGCAGGGGCCGCAGAACATCCTCATCACCGCGAGTGACCCCGGCCCCGGGGTCTACGAGGCGATCTTCCAGATCGACGACAAGACCGTCTCCTCGAGCGTGCTTTCAAGTAACGGCGGGCGCTGTGAGAACGTCGGGGAAACCAGCAATGGAATCCCCGCGTTCCTCTACCTTCAACCATGCCCCGCACAGGTCAACAGCGTCGATGTGCCTTTCGAACCCGGAGTCGTGCCGGAAGGCCCACACGACCTCCGGGTGCTCGTCAGCGACGCGGCCGGGAACACCACGACGATCCTTGACCACCAGGTCATCATCGACACGACCGGCGCATACACGACGCTGCTCGCTCGCGGGCAGTGCAACGGCGATGCGTGCGATGACCACGCGCAGCTCGTCTCATCGATCCCGCGACACGCCACGTTCCTCCGCCGGTTCAGCCGCTCGGCCATCACGCTCACGGGACGCCTGCTCGACCACACGGGCGCGGCGATCAGCGACGCGCAGGTACTGCTACTCCAGACACCCGAAGCCGCAGGCGAGAGCCCGGTACAGGTTGCGATCACCACCACCGACGCCAGCGGCGGCTGGTCGCTCGCGGCGCCGAAGGGTCCAGCGAGGCTGCTGCAGGTCACCTACTTCTCCCACCTGAAGGACAGCACCCCCGCCGCCGTGCTGGACTACCACGAGCGGGTCAAGGCGGCGGTCCTCATGCACGCTCCTCACCGGGTGCGCCTGGGTCGCGCGGTCGTGTTCGAGGGGCGCCTGCTCGGCGGGAACATCCCCAGCGGTGGAGAGCCGGTGCAGATGGAGATCTACTACCGGCGGCGCTGGCGCACCATCGAAGTGATCCACACCAACCTCCACGGCCGGTTCGCCTACCGCTACATCTTCACGCTCGGCCCCGGCGTCTCCTACGCCTTCAGGGCGGTCGCACAGTCAAACGCGGCATACCCGTTCCTCGCCGCCGCCAGCCGACCAACCCGGGTCAAGGTCCGGGGATGAGACAGGCCGCGGCGCCCATCCGTCTCGCTGCGGTCATGCTCGCCGCGGCAGCCTGCATCGTGCTCTGCGCCCCGGCGGCCTACGGTGATGAACTGCCGTTTCCCTCTCACCAGCTTCAGGCTGACCGCGGCGCGTTCCTACCGTTCGCCAGCCCCCCCGCGCAGCCCGCGGGCGTGTGCATCATCGACAGCGGCGTCGATCTGAACCCCGACACTCAGCCGGTCGTCGTAGACCGCGAAGCGCTGGACGGCGGGAACCCCGGGGACGTCAGCCCGGACCTACACGGGACTCGTATGGCGATGGAAGCCGCCGCGGTGCCGGGGAACGATTGGGGGATGGTCGGTGCTGCGCCGGGCGCTGTGCGGATCGTCTCGATCCGAGCGACCAACACCGAAGGCGTGTTGAGCTTCAACGCTTACAAGCAGGCGGTGCTGCTGTGCGAGCAGCGGGCCGCCAGGTACAACATCAAGGTCATCAGTCTTTCGGTCGGCTTCCAAGGGACCCCTGCCCCTGAACAGCTAGCCCAGTTCGAAGACGTCGTGCAGGACGCCCGGGCTCGCTATGGCATTGACGTGGCGGCTGCCGCCGGCAACGAAGGAGCCTCCCAGGTCTCCTATCCCGCCGCGGCCCCGGGGGTCCTTGCTGTCGGTGCTTCGGATGCGCAGCGCGAACGGTGCGCGTTCTCGAACACCGGCTCTCAGCTTGCGCTGCTGGCCCCAGGGTGTGACCTTGAAGAGGCCAATCCCCTGACCGGGGCGGTGGAATACGACGAGGCGGGGACCAGCTTCTCCGAGGCCGACGCCGCTGCGGTGCTCGCGGCGCTGCGCGCCTACCGTCCCGATCTGGGCCCCGAAGAAGCCGAACAGTTGATGCGGAGCACCGCTGCGGCGGCGGGCGGCGTCCTGGACGTGACCGCGCTCTTCCAGGCAGCCGGTCTCGGCGAGGTGATCGCCAACGGCGAAGCGCAGGAGCCCACCTCTGGGCTAACGCAAGGCCCCACGCCGGCCAGCTCTCCGACGACGGGGTCGCCCGCGAAGCACCGGACATTGCCGATCAAGCCGCGTGTACAGATCGACCGGCACGGGAAAATGCTCCTCGTGCGGCTACTGAACCTCCCCCGCGGAGATCGCCTGGCGGCGACCCTACTCGGACCCCGCCACCACGGCCGTCGTCGTCTGCTGCGCCGGGTCTCCTCTGGGCGCCGCAGGATCGCGCTGCCGGCCATCCATGCGGCGCTGCTGTTGCTTTCCTACACCGATCCCGCGGGGCACGCCGTGTCCTCGCAGGTGAGCTACACGCTGGGATGAGACGCGCCGCGCTGCTCGTGGCTGTGCTGCTCTGCCCGGTGCTCGGAGCACGCTCGGTCGCGTGGGCCGGTACTTACCAGGTGACCGCGTGTGACCGCGCACCCGCCGATCAGAACAACAGCTGGCAGCTATTCAATACCGACATCGCGCATCTGGTCACCGGGAGCGTGTGCCCCCCGAGCCAGGCCGGCGGCGAACAGGCGAAGGCAACCGGCGTGTATACGACCGACAGCCTCACGGGCACGGGCAGCGCCGCGACGGGCGCCAGCGCGGGCTGGACCTTCACCGCGCCGCCCAGCACGAGCATCGTCGCGTTTCAACCCGACCGTTATCTTGGCGCCTACGGCGATAACGGCTGGATTCCCTCGATCACCGCGAGCGGGACGACTCTCGAAAGCTGCACCTTCAGCTTCCCCCAGGACGAATGCGCCGTCGGCGAACCATTCGGGAACGTCAACAGCCTCGGCGGCGTCCTTCAGGTCAACGACGCCACCACTCTGACCGTCGGTATCACCTGCACAGGCGCCGAAGGCTGCGTGCCCGGTGCGACCATCCACCACGCCTGGGCCGCGCTCTATGGCGCGACCGTCACACTGAGCGAGACCACCAAACCCACCTTCACAAGCGTCGGCGGGGTCCTGTGGGAACCCGGGCTGGCCGGCGGGTTTCACAAGGGCACCGAAACGGTCTCCTTCGCCGCGACGGACCCCACCGGGATCTCCCAGGTGACGCTCTCACTCGACGGGCAGCCCATCGCAACCGCGACAGGAGTCTGTGAATACACCTACGCGATCCCCTGCCAGCCGCTCGCGGGCACGCTCGCCCTGAACACCACACAGTTCCCCGACGGCGCGCACACGCTCACGCTCACCGCGCTGGACGCCGCGCACAACGAATCCCAGGTGACGCACGCGATCACCATCGCCAACAACCCGCCCCCACCACCAGTCGGCCTGCTGGCCACACGGCAGGCCAACGGGCTGGATACCGTGACCTGGGCGAACCCCGCTCACGTCGCGCCGATCGTGGGAGCCGACTACCAGCTATGCCCGCTCCCAGGCGGCTCCTGCGGGGCGCCGGTGAGCGTGACGGACACCGGGCGCCTTGAAGGGATCGATCCTCCGCCTGGTAGCTGGGAGGTCAGGGTGTGGCTCGCCGATGCCGCAGGGAACGTCAACCTGGCGACCGCCGCGAGCGCTCCCCTGCCGGCACTGCTGCGGGTCGGCCTGCACCATAAGCTCAAAGGCCGCCGGCTGGTCGCTTCGGTAGTCGTGCCCGCCGGCGCCGGGAACAGCGTGACGGTCAGCTACAACGCCCAGCGTGGCCGGCGCACGGTCGCTCACGCCCGAAAGCAGACGACCGCAAAGCACGGTCGTGCGCGCCTGGTGTTCAGGCTGTCCGGTGCGGCGCGGCGCGCGGGCAAGCTGGATATCACCGCGAGCGCG
>CAYNGQ010000492.1:0-4054 GCA_964396735.1 uncultured Solirubrobacteraceae bacterium
GGGGCCGCCGCGCGCGCCTCGGCCGCGCTTGCGCCGCCGCCCCCCGATGGCCCGCTGCGGGTCCTGGTCGCGATGAGCGGCGGCGTGGACTCCGCGGTCGCCGCGCTGCTGGTCGCGCGCAAGGGGTACGAGGTGGTCTGCGTGACGCTCGAGCTGTGGGCCGACGCCGAGAACGACGGCGAGCGCTCCTGCTGCTCCGCGCAGGCAGTCCGCGGCGCCCGTGCGCTCGCGCACGCCCGGGGCCTGCCCCACCTCTCGATCGACCTGCGCGAGGAGTTCCGCGCCGGCGTGGTCGAGGGCTGGTTGGCGGGTTACGCGCAGGGGGTCACCCCGAACCCCTGCATCCGCTGCAACGGCTCGGTGCGCCTCGACGCGATGCTCGAGCTCGCCACGCGGCTCGGCGCTGGCTCGCTCATCACCGGCCACTACGCGCGCTTTGCGCCGGCCTTCATCCCGCTGCTGCGCGTTGCCGCCGACCCGCTCAAGGATCAGAGCTACGCGCTCGCGGCGCTCGATCCCCGCTCGCTCGCGCGGATGGGCTTTCCGCTGGGTGAGCTCACCAAGGCCGAGGTCCGCGAGATCGCCGAGCGCGAGGGGCTCTCGGTCGCGCACAAGCCCGACTCGCAGGACCTCTGCTTCCTCGCGGGTACCTCGTTGCCGCGGTTCCTCGCCCGCCATGGCGCGAACGGCTCCGCGACGGACGGCGCCGGCGGCGGGGCGAGCGGCGATCTGGCCCCGGGCGCGGCGAGCGGCGAGGAGGAGGAGGGAAGCATCCTCGACCTCGATGGCCGCCGGCTCGGCTCTCACAGCGGCGCCCGTGCCTTCACCGTGGGCCAGCGCCACGGCCTCGGCCTGCCCGGCGGTCCCGAGCCATTGTTTGTGCTGCGCACCGATCCCGTCGCCAACACCGTCACGGTCGGCCCCCGCGCAGCGCTGATGACCCGCACGATCTCCGTGCGCGATGTGACGCTGCACCTGCAGGGCGAGCTGGTCGACGGCGTGCGCGTTCGCTCGCACGGGCCGCTGCTTCCCTGCCGCCTCGCCTTCAACCTGGAACGCGGTCACCACGACGGCGCCGAGGTGCTGCTGCAGGAGCCGATCGAGCGCCCGGCGCCCGGGCAGATGGCCTGCCTCTACGGCGCAGACATAATCCTGGGCCACGGGACCATTACGGCATAGGCGCGTCGTGCCCGCGCGGAAAGGCCCGCCGCGCGAGCGAACCGTGCCGGCCGAACTCTAAGATCATCCGACGATGACCTCGGATCAGATCCGCGAGCGCTACCTGGCCTTCTTCGAGGAGCGCGGCCACCGGCGGCTGCCCTCCGCCTCGCTGGTGCCGCCGCCCGAGGATCGCTCAGTGCTGCTCACCACCGCGGGGATGCAGCCGCTGAAGCCCTACTTCCTGGGGCGCGAAGCGCCGCCCGCGCCGCGGCTCACCAGCTGCCAGAAGTGCTTCCGCACGCCCGACATCGAGAAGGTCGGCTCGACGCTGCGGCATCTGACGTGCTTCGAGATGCTGGGGAACTTCTCGATCGGCGACTACTTCAAGCAGGGCGCGATCGAGCTCGCGTGGGAGCTCTCGCGGGAGGTGTTCGGCTTCCGGGCGCAGGACATCTGGGTCACGGTGTTCGAGGGCGACGCCGCGCTCGACCTGGGCGCCGACGAGGAGGCGATCGAGCTGTGGGAGGCGGTGGGCGTGCCGCGCGAGCGGATCGTCGGCTGCCCCCGCTCGGAGAACTTCTGGGAAGCGGGGCCGGTCGGGCCGAGCGGGCCCTGCTCGGAGCTCTACCTCGACCGCGGCCTGGACTTCGGCAGGGAGGACGATCTCCCCGGCGGCGAGAACGAGCGCTTCCTGGAGTTCTGGAACCTCGTCTTCATGCAGTACAACCAGGATCCGCACGACCACCTGGTCGAGCTGCCGACGCGCAACATCGACACCGGCCTCGGGCTCAACCGCATGGCCGCGATCCTGCAGGGGAAGGAGTCGGTGTTCGAGACCGACCAGTTCCAGCCGCTGATCGACCTCGGGCAGGAGCTGTCGGGGCAGCGCTACGGCGAGCAGTTCCCGACCGACCGCGCGCTGCGGATCCTCGCCGACCACGCGCGCGGAATGTCGTTCATGGTCGCCGACGGCGTCGTGCCCTCCAACGAGGAGCGCGGCTACGTGCTGCGCCGTGTGATGCGCCGCGCGATCCAGCAGGGTCGGACGCTGGGCATGGAGGGCGGCTTCCTCGTGCGCTACGCCGAGGTCGTGCGCGAGCTGATGGGCGGCGCCTACCCCGAGCTGAGCACCCAGCGCGCGGCGATCGAGAAGTGGCTGGCCGCCGAGGAGGAGAGCTTCGGGCGCACGCTGGAGCAGGGCACGCGGCTGCTGGAGGAGCTGATCGAACGGGCGCTCGACGCCGACGAGGAGGGAATCGCCGCGGCCGACGCCTTCGAGCTGCACGACACCTACGGCTTCCCGTTCGACCTCACCCGGGAATTGGTCGCCGAGCGCGGTCTCGGCGTCGACCCCGAGGGCTTCGAGCGGCTGATGGACGCGCAGCGGGCGCGAGCGCGGGCTGCCGCGGGCGGTATGCGGGCGTCAGGCGAGGACCCACGCGAGCGCGCGCGGGAGTTGGCATCGCGGGCTGGCTTCCAGACGCGCTTCACCGGCTACGAGACTGAGACGCAGCGCACCGCGGTTGGCGCGCTGGCCCAAGAGAACGGCCACTACATCGTCAAGCTGGCCGAGTCCCCCTTCTACCCCGCCGGCGGCGGCCAGGTCTCCGACATCGGCACGATCGAGTGCGAGCACGGCGACTGCCGCGCGCGCGTGGAGGACGTCTTCCGCCTCGGCGACGACCAGGCGCTCGCGGTGATCGTCGAGCAGGGGACGCTCGATCCCGACGAGCCGGTGCTCGCCCGCGTCGACCACGCCGCCCGCCACGCGACCGAGTGCAACCACACCGCCACCCACCTGCTGCACGCCGCGCTGCGCGAGCGCCGCGGCGAGCACGTGCGCCAAGCCGGCTCCTACGTCGGCCCCGACAAGCTGCGGTTCGACTTCAGCCACTCCGCGGCGCTGGACGCCGAAGAGCTGCGCGACGTCGAGGACCGCGTGAACGAGTGGATCCTCGCCGACGACCCCGTGCGCCCGATCACCACCACGCTGGAGGAGGCCCGCCGCCTCGGCGCGATGGCGCTGTTCGGCGAGAAGTACGGCGAGGTCGTGCGGATGGTGCAGATCGGCGAGGGCAACTGCTCCCGCGAGCTGTGCGGCGGCACGCACGTCCGCGCCACCGCCGAGATCGGTCTCTTCCACATCCAGAGCGAGACCTCCAGCGCCGCCAACGTGCGCCGCATCGAGGCGCTCACCGGCCCGGCCGCGGTCGAGCTGCTGCGCGCGCGCGACCGCTGGCTCGCGGAGATCGCCACCACGCTGCGCACCCGCCCCGAGGGCGCGCCCGAGGCGGTGCGCGAACGGGAGCTCGAGCGCCGGCGGCTGGAGAAGGAGCTGAAGGGGCTTCGCAGCGGTGGGGGATTTGGGCCCGCCCACCCCGGCGGTGGGGCGGCGGGCGGGGTCGATCTGGATGCCCTCGCCGCGCAGGCGATCGAGGTCGCGGGTGGCGCGCGCGTGCTGAGCGCCGCGATCGACGTCGCCGATCCCAAGGCGCTGCCGGAGCTGGTCGATCGTCTGAAGGGCAAGCTGCCCGACGCCGCGATCGTGCTCGGCGGCGCGCTCGACGGCCGTGTGCACCTGATCGTCGGGGTCACCCCGTCGCTGGTCGCGCGTGGCGTGAAGGCCGGCGCGATCGTCAAGGCTGCCGCAACGGTCGTCGGCGGCGGAGGCGGCGGACGCGACACCCTCGCCCAGGCCGGCGGGCGTGAGGTGGAGAAGCTGGAGGAGGCGCTCGCGGCCGGCCGCGCCGCGATCGAGGCCGTGCTCGCCAGCGGTTGATGCGCGTGCTGGGGCTCGATTACGGCAGCGCCCGTTGCGGCTGCGCGCTCGCGGACCCCACGGGAACGATCGTCACCCCGATCGACGCGGTACCGCGACCGGCCACCCGCCGCG
>CAYNGQ010000493.1:0-2505 GCA_964396735.1 uncultured Solirubrobacteraceae bacterium
CGCGCTCGCGGTCGGCGTGCTCATCGCCGGGGTCTTCCTGCTGATGACGCTCGCGTTCGCGCCGTTCGCCTTGGTGATCGGTGTGATCCCCGGGCGCGGCCACGAATTCTTCCGCGGCTGGCTGTCGAAGCTCGCGGGTTATCTGCTGCGGAAGGTCATCTACAGCGTGATCCTCGCCGTCGTTCTCGCGGTCTGCTCCGCGCTCGAGGACGCTACGAGCAACCTCGGGTGGCTGATGGCTTTCGGGTTGCAGGCGCTGTTCCTGTGGGCCGTGTTCGTGCAGCGCGACCGGATCGCCGGGGATCTTCTCGCCGCGACCGCCGGTGGCAACACCGGACGGGACGGGGTGGGCCGCCTGCAGTCCTTCTACTACGCCACCCGCCTCGCGCGGATGGCCGGGCTGCACCGGACCCACACCAAGGCAGCGGCATCCAGCGGGGGGCACGGCCCTGACACGGCCGTGCCCCCTTCCAATCCGACCGAGGAGGCCACCGTGAACACGCCACCACCCCCCCGCGGGGTCAACGTCCCCGAACCCGGCGACGAATACGACGAGCCGATCGCAGATAGCGAAGGCGGAGACATCCCCAGATCCGCGCTCGAACCCGACAACGACACGGACGAGCCGATCGTCCCGAGCGGCGACCCGGCGCCGGACCCCGACGAGGAGCCGGCATGAGCTGGCGAATCGAACACGCAGACGCACTCTCCCTGCTGCGAGAGCTACCGGATAACTGGGCGCAGACCTGTGTCACGAGCCCGCCGCGCACCAGCCCATTCGTCACCGTGCTCGCGGTCATTGCAGAGGTGCGTCGCGTGCTGCGCGAGGACGGCACGCTCTGGCTCTTCCAGCAGCCGGGCGAGCCGCTCCAGGACGCGCTGGCAGAGCTCGGTTTCCACCGGCAGAGCTCGCGGCGGTGGTCTGCGCCACTCGCGGTGAACCGGCGCGCGCGGCTGCTTCTGTTCACCAAGCAGAGCCGCTTCTTCTGCGACGCGCTGACGCTCGATCGACCAAGGTCGCGAGGGCTGTGCTGCGCAAGTGGCACACCGAGCGCCGCCCGTCGTGCTCAGCCGTTGCCGTGTGAGCCCCAGCTGCGGAATGAGCTCACCAGGCGCTGCATGTTGGCGGGCTCCTCGCCGGTCGCGTGCGGGGTGTGCGGCGCCCCGTACAGGCGTACCCGCCCCGGTGAGAGCGCCCTGGGCGCACGGCGAGCGACATGCGCCCACAACGACCAATCCGGTCGCTGCCTTGTGCTCGACCCCTTCTGCCACCCGGGCACATCCACCGCTGAGGTTGCCCACCGCTACGGCCGCAGCTTCCTCGGGATCACAGACGCCGCGCGGATCGGTGAACGCCGATGAGGGCGTGGCTCACGTCTGTGCGTGACCGGCCGATCGCCGAGCGCGAGCGCCGTACCGCGCTCGCCGCCATCGCGGTGCTGCTCGCCGCCAGCACCATCGTGCTCGCAGCCACCCGGCCCGCCACACAGACTCGCCACCTCCTCCCGCCCAGGCCCGCGACGTCCCCCGCAAGCGCGTCGCGCCCCTCGACGCCCGCAGGCCACGCGACCCTCTTGGTCTCTGTCGCGCCCGTGGCCGCTCGCACAGCCCGAGGGTTCCTCGCCGGGTATCTCGCTTACCTGTACGGGCAGGCGCCGGCCACGGCCATCGGGGATGGCAGCCCGTTGCTGCTGCGCTCCCTGCGCGCCCACCCGCCGCTTGTCTCGCCCGCGATGCGCGCGCGCCATCCGCGTGTCCTCTCGCTTCACGCCACGCTGGCACCTGCGGGGCTCCTCGGGGTCAGCGCCCTCGTCAACGACGGAGAGCTCGTCAGCTACCCCGTCGGGCTGCTCCTCGCACCCGAACACGGGCGGCTGCTCGTCAGTGCCGTGGAAGGCGCGTGATGGGCGCGCAGCGACACGGCCGACGGATGGGACTTTGGCTTTCGCTCGCGGGTGTGTTCGGTGTCAGCGGCCTGCTGTTCATCGTGATCTTCGGGGTCGCGGCGGCGGTCCTCGGCGCGAGCTTCGCTAGCTGTGAGACCGGCAGCGAACCAGCCGCCGCTGCGCAGGCGGGGCCCACACCATCGTCCTACGCGTTGCAGAGCATCCCACCCGGGCGCCTTGAGCTCTACCAGCAGGCCGGCGCCCGGTTTGACATCGACTGGAGCTTCCTCGCGTCGATCGGCGCGCAGGAGTGCAGCGGCGAATGCGCCGGGGTCAACAGCTCCGGGTGCGCCGGGCCGATGCAGATCGCCTACGTCCGCGGCAGCCCCTGCAGCCCAGGGTCGGGGCCGACCTTGTGGGAACGCTACGCCGTCTCCGCGCACCCCGGGCAGCCACCATCGATCAACGATCCCGCGGACGCGATCTACACCGCCGCGAGGATTCTCCGCCAGGACATGGGCGCCCCGCCGATCGGCGGCTCCTACGCCGAATACCACCAGGCGGCCTGCAACTACTACGGCGCGTGCGCCGACTCGACCGTCGCCTACGCCGAAGAGGT
>CAYNGQ010000494.1:0-4136 GCA_964396735.1 uncultured Solirubrobacteraceae bacterium
GGATGGTCACCGGCATCCTGCTGGCGATCGCCCGCGCCGCCGGCGAGACCGCGCCGCTGCTGTTCACCGCCGGGCACACCAACAAGAGCACGTTCGACCTCGGGCAGTTCATGAACTCCCTGCCCTACCAGATCTACAGCGACGTCACATCACCCACCACCGAAGTGGTAAACCGTGCGTGGGGCGCCGCGTTGACGCTCGTCGCGATGATCCTCATACTCAACCTGATCGCCCGCCTGATCGCCCGCAGGAGCCGCCTTGCATGAGCCCCGACGCACATCCCTCCCCGATCGAGCAGACTCCTGAGGACATGCTCCAGCCGCACGAACGCTCCTCTCCCTCCGGCGGGCCCTCCACCAAGTCCGCCACTCCCGAGGCCGCAGGCGGTGCGGTGAGCGCTCAAGCCGTCGCCAAGGCCGCGCACGAGGTGCGTCTGGAGGGGCTGCGCGCCTTTTACGGAGCCGCCGAGCAGGTGAAGGGGATCGACCTGAGCTTCCCCCCCAACCAGGTCACGGCGATCATCGGCCCCTCCGGCTGCGGCAAGTCGACGATGGTGCGCTGCATCAACCGCATGCACGAGGAGATCCCCGGCGCCCGCGCCGAAGGCCGTGTGCTGCTCGACAAGCTCGACATCTACGACCCCGCCGTCGACGTGATCGCCGTGCGCCGCGCCGTCGGGATGGTGTTTCAGAAGCCCAACCCGTTCCCGACGATGTCGATCTTCGACAACGTCGCCGCCGGCCTGCGCCTCACGCTCGGGCGCTCGCGGCGGGGCGAGCTCCAGCACCGCGTCGAGTCCGCGCTGCGCGGCGCCGGCCTGTGGGAGGAGGTCTCCGGGCGCCTCTCCTCCCCCGGCGTCGGGCTCTCCGGCGGGCAGCAGCAGCGCCTCTGCATCGCCCGCTCGCTCGCGGTCGACCCCGAGGTGCTGCTGATGGACGAGCCCTGCTCCGCGCTCGACCCGATCGCCACGCTGAAGATCGAGGAGCTGATCGAGCAGCTCAAGCAGCGCATCACGATCGTGATCGTCACCCACAACATGCAGCAGGCCGCGCGCGTCGCCGACCGCACCGCGTTCATGCTCGCCGGTGAGCTCGTCGAGGTGGGGCCGACCGATGCGATCTTCACCAAACCATCCGACCCGCGCACCGAGGAATATGTCACCGGGAAGTTCGGCTGATCCCTCGGAGGGGCGCGCGCCGGTCCCGCCCAGGGGGAGCCCACGCGCGGGAGGCATCGCGCTCGCGGGGGGTCCGGGAGGGATCGCGGGGTCGAAAACCACCCCCCGCCAGCACTTCCAGGAGCAGCTGCGCGAGCTCGAGCGGCGCGCCCTCGGCGGCCTCGACATCATCGTCGAGCAGCTCGACCGCGTGCTCGAGGCGCTCGAGCACCAGGATGTCGAGCTCGCCCAGATGGTGATCGCCGACGACGACCGCGTCGACGGACGCTACCTGGAGATCCACCAGGGGATCCTCTCGCTGCTTGCGCTCCAGGCCCCGGTCGCCGGCGACCTGCGAGTCGTCGCCGCGCTGCTGCACGTGATGAAGAACATCGAGCGGATGGGCGACCAGTGCGTCAACATCGCCAAGCTGATCCCGCTCTCCGGCTACGAGCCCCCGGTGCGACGCCCACTGCTGGAGGCGCTGCTGAAGATGGGTGGCCTCGCTCGCTCTGAGGTCACCCAATCCAAGGCCGCCTTCGCCGCCCGCGACATCGAGCTCGCCGAAGACCTGGTGCGCCAGGACAGCTCGATCAACCGCCTCAACCGCGACATCTTCCGGATGGCGCTCGACATCGGCGACGACCCCGACACGCGCGAATGGGCGATGCACATGATCCTCGTCGCCAGAGCGTTGGAGCGGGTCGGGGACAACGCCGTCGACATCGGCGAGCAGGTCGCGTTCGTCGTCACCGGCCTGTTCCGCGAGTTCTCCGACTCCTCCCACCCATTTGGGCAGGATTGAGCCCGCCGACCGGGTGGGGTTGGGTGGCATTTGTCGCAATTAGCGGGCTTCTGCTGTTAAGATCCTGTGACTATCGTCCGAGCCGGCAACACAGCGGCCGGAGATTTGCATAGACTGGAGCCCGCGATGATGGAAACCATCCGCGCCGAGCAGGGGGGCCCAGCGGACGCTCGCAGCCCCTCCTCGACAGCCCCGCCACTGCGGGTAGCCGTTCTCGACCGCGACAGCGGTTTCATCCAAGTGCTCTCCAAGCGCCTCGACCGGCTCAGCTGGGAGCACCGCGTGCTCGCCAGCCCCGTCCCGCCCGAGGCGATCGGCGCGATGCGCCTCTCCGCGCTCGTCGTCGACCTCGCCGTGCTCGGGCCGCAGGCGTGGGAGTGGCTGGAGCGCCTCTGCGGCGCGCTCCCCGACCTCGGGATCGTCGTCTGCACCGGCCCCTCCACCGTGGCTCAGCGCGTGCGCGGGCTGCGCCTGGGCGCCGACGACTGGATCACCAAGCCCTGCCACCCCGAGGAGGTGATCGCGCGCATCCAGAGCGTCGTGCGCCGCCGCCGCCGGCCCGCCGGCCGCGCCGAGGTCAAGTCCTTCACCGCGGGCGAGGTGGAGATCCGCTCCGACCGCTTCCAGGCGTTCGTCTCCGGCCACAGCCTCGATCTCACCCGCCGCGAGTTCGAGCTGATCGAGCTGCTCGCCGCCGCCGACGGGCGAGTTTTAGAGCGCGAGGAAATCTACTCGCGGCTGTGGGGCTACGCGATGGTCCGCGGCGACCGCTCCGTCGACGTGTTCGTGCGCAAGCTCCGCCAGAAGCTCGAGAAGGCCTCGCCGGAGTGGCGCTACATCCACACCCACTTCGGCATCGGCTACCGCTTCGCCGCCGAACCTGCGGACGGCCCGCCCGCCGGGGGCGGCGAGGGGTCCACCACCCTGCCCGGAGGCGCGCTTGGTGGGGACATCCCAGCCGCACGGCAGCCCGAGTCGGGGCCGACGCCGGACGGCACACTCGCCTCCGAGCGGGCTCAGGTCGAGGCACTGGTCTAGGCCGGCCACCGCCGGCGAAGTCACCGAGCTTCGGTACGCGCCAGTTCGCCACCCGGCGACGGCGAGGAACTCACCGAAGCCTCCGCACACCAGATCCGGCGCCGCCGAAGCCGGCGCTCGCGGCACCCCTCCGCGCCGCCGAAGCAGGCGCTCCAAGCGCCACCGAAGCCGGCGAGCCAATCCAGCGCCGTCGACAACCGCAATCTTCACTGGGCGTTATCAATCTATCAACCATTTGGTCACACCCACGAGTTGTGCGATGGCGATACTTATGATCCTCTGAACTGGCGGAAGCCCCATGCCGAAAACGACCCGTTATGAGGCGCCAACCAATGCAGAGGGAGTGACGATGTTTGCGCATCATTCTCAAATATTAAACACCGGGGTCGCGGCAAAGCACGACGGTTTCCATCGGGACCAGCCTGGAAATAGATCTATCGCGTGCCAGCGAACACAGCGGCGATAGACGCAAGCCGGGGGCTACTCAAACGCAAAGCCAACTTGCCGACTGGCGAGATGGCGCGCACCCAATGAGTCGCACTTTGCAGGTGTGGACTGAACATCGGCATCTTGAAAACAGCGCTCTCGAGGTCTCCAAATGACCAAGCATAGGCAGAAGAAGCGTAAGAACCGCAGGAATGGATCAAGCAGCAGCAAGAAAGGGAAGCGCAAGCGAGGCGGTGTACGCAATACCGCCAGCGGACAGATCACCGTCGCAACGATCCTCAAGACGACACTCGAGGCGCTGAGCCTGCTAGCCGTCGCTTGGGCGATGATCAAGACGCTGGGCGACGGCGGCGATGGCGCGAAGCTGGCAGCGCTGACGGCGGCGGTCATCGTGATGCTCGAGGTGTTTGACATCGTCGATCAAAAGCGTGTCCCCTACATCCGCAGGAGCACGCTTCGGCGTCTGGTTGTGGCATACCTGTCCCGGCTCACGGTGATCGTGTGTGTGGCGGTCGTGGGCTTCACGACCGAACTCACACGGTGGGCAGGCACCGTGGACCTGGTGATCTTCCTGTTCGCGGCGCTCGAGCTCGCGCGTATGCAGAGGAAGATCTGCGATCGCCTGCCTCCCGAGGAGAAGCGCAGGAGTACGCCACTGCTCAGTACGCATCTGGTCAAGCTGATCGGCCG
>CAYNGQ010000495.1:0-31342 GCA_964396735.1 uncultured Solirubrobacteraceae bacterium
GCTGGCGGTCGGCCGGCGCCTGGGGATGGACGGCGAAGAGCTCGACGTGCTCGCCCGCGCGGCCGAGCTGCACGACGTCGGCAAGATCGCGATCCCCGACGCGATCCTCACCAAGCCCGGCCCGCTCAACGCCGAGGAGTGGGGCTTCATGAGCCGCCACACGATCCTCGGCGAGCGGATCCTCGCCGCCGCCGCCGCGCTGCGCCCGGTCGCGGGGCTGGTGCGCTCCTCCCACGAGCGCTTCGATGGCAAGGGCTACCCCGACGGCCTCAGCGGCGAGCGGATCCCGCTCGGCGCACGGATCATCTTCGTGTGCGACGCCTTCGACGCGATGATCTCCGAGCGCTCCTACAGCTCCTCGATCCCCACCGCCGAGGCGATCGCCGAGCTGCGCGCCTGCGCCGGCACGCAGTTCGACCCGGATGTCGTGGAGGCGTTCATCGCCTCGTTCGGAGCGCCAGCCCAGCCGCCAGCGGCGCCCCCAGATACGATCGGCCTGCCGGCTGGGACGTCAGTCGACGCTGACGATGCTCAGCACGCTCTCGCCGCGGGGCAGCGCAACGGTCACCTCATCGCCGGGGCGGCGCCCGACGAGCGCGCGGGCGACGGGCGACTCGGCTGAGAGGCGACCCTCCGCGGGGGAGGCGTCGTGCGAGCTGACGATCGTCCAGGTGCGCTTCGCCCCGTTCTGATCGCTGACGACGACGGTTGAGCCGAAGCCGACCGCGCCGTCGGCCGTCTCCCCTTCCTCAACCACCACCGCCGTCGAGATCTTTTCGCGCAGTCTGGCGATCTTTGTCTCCAGATGGGCTTGGTCGTTCTTGGCGTCGTGGTACTCGCTGTTCTCCTTCAGATCCCCCCACTCGCGCGCCGTTTTGATCCGCTCGGCGATCTCCCGCCGGCCCTCGCCCTCCAGCGCCTCAAGCTCCGCGCGCAGGGACTCCAGGCCCTCGGGGGTGATCAGGTTGGGGGCGTCGGTCATCTCGTCTCCTAGCGTACTGGCGATCGGGAGCGGGCGCGGAGCGGGGCCGCGGTCCCGCTCTCTCCACTCACCCCGTTCCCGCTCGACCACGAGGTTCGCGAGGGCTGATCTACCGCTGGATCCGCTGCCCAGGCTGACGCAAGGTGTTGGAGGCCCAGCCCGAATCGGGCCGGCCCATAGACTGTCCCAGTGGAGTTCCGCACGATCGATGGCGACGTGCAGCGCTACGTCGTCTCCCAGCGGGGCGAGGGCCCCGACATCGTGCTGCTGCACGGTTTCCCCGACACGCCCCACTCGTGGTCGGAGATCGAGACCGCGCTCGTCGACGCAGGTTGGCACGTCACCGTGCCGTGGCTGCGCGGGTACCACCGCGACACGATCGTCCCCGGCCGCCGCTATGACGCCGAGACGATCGGGCGCGACGGGCTGGGGCTGCTCGACGCGATCGGCGCCCCGCGCGCCGTGCTCTTCGGCCACGACTGGGGCGCGCTGATCACCTATGTCGCGGCGACGCTGGCGCCCGATCGGGTCCACGCGATCGTCACCTCCGGGATCCCCCACCCCAGCGTGCTGCGGCGCACACCCGCAGCGCTGTGGGCGGTCAGGCACTTCCTGGCGCTGAAGCTGCCGTGGGCGGCGCGCACCTGCAGGCGCAACGACTTCGCCTACTTCGATCGCCTCTACCGGCGGTGGTCACCGGGCTGGTCGGGCCCCGAGCGCGAGGAGACCCTGAGTCGGGCCAAGCAGGCACTCTCCTCGCCGGCGACCCTCGACGGCGCGATCGCCTACTACCGCGCCCTCTCGCTCGGTGGCCTCCCTCCGGCGATCGCGCGCGTCCCGCCGGTGCCCGGGCTGATCATCGGCAGCGACCACTCGCTCGCCGAGCGGGAGCTCTTCACCCGCACCGCCGAGCGGCTGGCGCCTCGCAGCCGAGCGCTGATCCCCCCCGGCGCCGGCCACTGGCCCCACCGCGAGAACGCGGCCGTGGTGATCCCCGAGCTGCTCGGCTTTCTCGAGCAACTTGGGGTGTAACAGCGCGGATTTGCCCGCCAGGGTCGCGACCTCGCCCCGCGCCTGCCGCGGCCATCGATCCACGCTTGCGCTGAGGGTTGGTCGAAGTTCAGGACGCGCGTGCCGCATGCCCGAACGACAACTGTCTGTGGATCGGCAGACAATGAGCAGCGAAAGTACGGGCCGTGGATTCCGACGCCAACCAACGAGCGCGCTACAAAGCCGAGCGCGAGCGGCTGCAGAGAGACCTCGCCAAGAATCTCGTGCGGCTGCGCGGGGAGCGCACGCAGGAGGAGATCGCAGCCAAAGCGAATCTGCACCCCACCTCGATCGGCTATTTCGAGCGCGGGAAGCGAGAGCCCTCCATGTCGACGCTGCTGATCCTCGCAGCCGCTTACGGCGTCTCGGTCAACCAGATCGTGGAAGGTCTCCCCACTCCGAAGGAGCGCAAACCCCCTCCCCCCGGTAAAGGAATCGCCCGCGTCGATCGCGCGCGCGGCACCAGACGGGCGCCGGATTAGCCAGCTTTTGCTGGCTGGAACAAGTGCGTAAACGACCTGCCCGCCTAAGCAGGGCCTTTCGCAACGCGCCAGGAGAGATTCGAACTCCCGACCTTCGGTTCCGTAGACCAAATCAACCGTCGCGTGGGGTGCCGTGCAGTCGGCCGATTTGGCTCTAATGCAAGGGATCCACCTGTTCGCTCTCCGACGTGGTGGAGTGCGTTGGCGTGGGGCGTGTTTGCACTTTGTTTACACCCACATCGCGGTAGTGTCTCGGTTCCGCCGCTCAGCGCCTAGAAACGATGGGCGGCACTACTCGTCCTCGTCGGACTCTACGTCTGCCTCGACGCCGGGGTGGCGCTCTTTGAAGGCACCCACGATGCGCTTGACCGCCTCGATAGCCGCGTAGCCGATCAGTCCGTCCTTGGCTTGCGTCGCTACTTCGATGGTGACGTGGACGACATCCTGTCCGGCGCCACGCCGCTCGAAGGGCGGAGGGAACTCTGCCTGAAGGCCAGCATCAGAAAGCTGACCGGACAGCATGTGCGCGCCACGAATAGGCCCTGAGCAGCGGACTCGGATCACGTCATCGGCTCCGTGCTGCCACGATCAGTGACGAGTGTCGCGCGGCGGATCGGGGTCCGGGCGATTGATCGTGTTTGAGTTGCGGATCTGGCCGTCAGGTCGGTGGATCACGACCTCACCACCGCCTGGATGGTTCTGAAGGTGCTGGGTGGCGGCGGCCTGAGCTTCAGCCTGCGTCCTGTAGAGGCCACCAGCGCGCTCGGCTCCCTCAGCTTTGTCCGCCCACTGGCCATCGGGCCTCTGCGTGACGTGCCTTCGTTGTCCTGGCATCGGTCCTCCAAGAGATCGAACGTATGTACGTGGCAGACGGTACCTGGCCCGGAGGCGGAGCCCTATTGTCGAGCGCCGCGCTCCCTTGGCTCCATCTAACGGAAGGTCTCGCACACCGTGTGCGAGATCAGCTCAGGGCAGGTGCGTGGTACCTCTGTGCTTCGTCTGTACCCCGCCCGAGCTTCAGCGGCTGCCCGATGTCCCCGTCGAGCAGGTGGATATACGTGTCGAGCGTGAACGCGGCGGAGTGGTGGCCGAGCCACCGCTGGACCTGTACCGCGTTGCGGCCCTCGGCGAACAGCATCGACGCGCAGGTGTGGCGGAAGGCGTGGAAGCCGACCCACTCCAGGCACGCCTCCTCACGCGCCGGCTTGAGCACGCGGCGGCGGACGTTGCCCTGGTTCAGCGGCGCCCCGTTGCTCGCCGGAAACACCAAGTCCTCGGCACCCGGCCACTCCGACGCTTTGCGGTGCTCGCGCAGTTCCAGCACGAGCGCGTGGTCGAGCGGTATCTCCCGTTTGCCGTACTTGCTCTTGGGAGGCCCCATGCGACCCTTCACGAGCGCCCGGCGGACCTTGACGTGCGGTGTGGACCCGTCCAACTCCAGGTGCCGCCACTGGAGCGCCACGGCCTCGCTGATCCGCAGACCCGTGGAGGCGAGGAACAAGAAGAACATCCGCCAGTTGTCCGGGAGCATCCCAAGCAGCGTCGATAGCTCCTCGTGGCTCATCGCCCGGACCTCCTCCTCTTCGGACTCCTCGGCGGTGGGGCGGTGCGGTAGGTCCACGTCCCGGGCGGGGTTCCCCGACCGGATCAGGCCCTCACGGACGGCCGTGGCGAGGCACGCGCGCAGCGGGGTCACGATGTTGCGCACCGTCTGGTCGCCGAGGGTCCGCCCTTCCTGCTTGGCGGGGTCGCACAGCCATCCCACGAAGCTCGCGATCCCGCTCGGCGTGATCTCCGTGAGCCGCAGACCGGCCGGGAAGAACTTCAGCGCGTACGCCTCCAACAAGCGCTTGTATTCGTCGCGGGTGCCCTCGCGGAATCCGCGCCGGCCGCGACCCTGGTAGCGCTCCACCCACGCACGAGCGTACTCATGTAACGTGATTCGGGAGCGCCCTTCGAACTCGCCCCGCTCAATGTCTGTCGCCCGCGCGGACTTCGCGCGGCGGGCCTCATCGAGAGTCCTGAATGTCTCGTACCGCTGCTTGCTATTCTCGCGGTAGGCGATCATGTAGCGGGAGCCCCGCTTGTAGATTCCGGGATGCTTCGTCTTGATCGTGGGAGCGGCCATCGTGGTTCCTCCTTTTGTAGCGCTGGACGCGGATGGTGGGCGTTACGACAGGGCTTCGATCACCGCGTCAAGGTGGGAGCGCTTGAACAACAACCTGCGTCCGTCGCGGCGCGGCGTGAGGCGTCGCTGGCTCACCAGATCGTAGATGCGGCTCGGCGGACAGGCAAGGTGCTCCGCGGCCTGCTCCACGCCGATCCAGGGCTCCGGCGCGCTGCCTCCCGCGAGGCTGTCGGTCAGCAGCTCGGCGACGCGCTCGGCGATGGCCTGCACGAACACGTCGGGAACTTGCAGCTCCAGGGTGCCCGCACTCATGTTCGTCTGTGCCTGTGGCATCGGATCGGCTCTCTGTAGGTAAGCCGAGCACCGCCCCCGCCGCGCAAGCGAATTCCTCGCGTGCCCCGGCGCCAGCACGGCTCGACAGCGAAACCCGCGGCGGTTGGATGAGTCAGATATCAATGCGTGCATCATGGTTTCCTCCAGGGTTTGGGCTCCTTTGAGCCAGTTTGTTGGGCACCTGCCCAACTGAGTGCGGCCTTTGCAGGTCGTGGAGGAGCTGTCAAGCAAGTTCGCAAGTGACGGCAGTGCCCCGCCGCAGGCGGGGACTTGAACTTGCTTTACAGCGGGGGAACGACCTGCTACCCCCATCCGGCGCGCCGCCGCCGGCTGACTTTCACCAGCGAACAAGGAAACATCCACGACCCGCAACGCCCCGACGCTCTCAATGAGCCGTCGGCCGACCTCGATGACAGCCGACTTGCCCGCCCGACCCGCTCCTGCGGCTCCAACACCAGCTCCAGCCCACTGAGCGCCATCCCCCACGTAATGCCATCCCCTCGACGCCGCAACCGGCCCCTCGGCCCGCCACCTAACACGCCCGCGCCGACGACCCACGTCCGTCTTCCCCTTCCGACCTCTGCCGACCGCTGCCTCTCAGCTCTCCTTGTCGTTGTTCTCCACTTCCACCCTGCTACCCGCTCGCTCCCCTCCCACGCTCTGCGCCTGGCCCCACCAAAACATCTGTGATGTGGTGGGTCGAAGAAGGGGGTCCCCGGGTTGGAGCGAAGCGGAGAGGCGGGGACCCCCTTCCTCAATGCCAGGCGCAGAGCCAAATCTCGCCCGCGAGCGGGCAGCAGGGTGTCCGTCTGGGGTGTTCGCCTTATAGACGTACACCCACGAACACCCCGGACCCCAAACGGCGGCAAGGACAAGACCGTTGTCGTCGGCGTCAAACAACGCGGCGGGGAGGTCCGGGGAGAGCGCCACGCCCGGTCCTGCGGCGTGGCGCCCTTGCGGTCGTCAGTTGACGCGGCCGACGATCTGGACCATGCGGAAGGCGGCGCGGGTGGCGAACACGTAGCCGTCGCTGGTCTGGTTGATGAGGCCGTTGGTCCGTAGGGACCGTATGGTGTCTTTGATGAGCTTGCCGCGTTCGAGGGCACGGGCGAGGTCCCAGATGGACCAGATCGGCAGGTCGTCCCCGGTGAGCAGGTACAGCATGTCGCGCTCGATCGCGTTGACTTCGGCGACGATAGGGTTCTCGTCAGGCATGGGAGGCATCTTCTCCTGTGCTCAGGTCCCGGCGTTGGATTCTCCTGTGCTCAGGTCCCGGCGTTGGGTTCCTGCCCGCGCCGGGGCCGATTGTTATGGTCTGCGCATCAACTTACCACGCGATACCTCAAAATGATTCTTAATGACTCAACCTGACTCCGAGGCGGTGTCCTTCACGGTTCGTCTTCCACGCGAGACCGCCGATCGCCTCCGAGAGATCGCGGCCAGCGAATCCCGCTCCGTCGCGGCCGAACTTCGCCGAGCCGTCCAAGCGCACGTCGATCGGGCACCTCAGGGCAGCAAGCCCAGGGGCCGCTAGCTTGGGGAAGTCACCGCCGCTCGATCAGCCCGATCCGTTCGCACGCCGCGCGGGCCTCAATGGCCGGTGGGCGCAGGCCCGCGTGGTCGAGCAGATCTTTGTCGCCAGTGATGATCGCCTCGGCACCCGACGCTTTGGCGAGCGCCAAAAGGTAGTCATCGTCGGAGTCTCGCAGCACGGGCTCGACATCGGTGGGGTCCGCAAGCATGACAGCGAGGTCGCTATATGCCTCCATCGCTTCTCGCGCAGCCAACTCGCTCAGCAGCCCCCGGAAGTAGGGCTTGGCGAGGTTGTCGCGCACCTCATCGACCAGCAGCGGGCAGGCGACAGCCTCCAGATCGCCGTTGTGGACACCGACCAGCAACAGCGCCGGCGGCGACGCCAGCGTTCCCACGAAGGCCGCGAGCACGATGTTGGCGTCAAGGACGTAGCGGTTCAACCGGCCGCTCGCCGCGCAGCCCGCGACCGGCGCGACGCGCGCACGCCACGAACGGCCTCGGCCATGACCTCATCGTCATCGACCCCGGCAGCCGCGCTGCGCTCCTGCACGCGACGGATCGTCTCGAACCCGAGTTGAATCCGCGCGACCCGCTCCAGCGTCTCCCGATCGCTCTTGCCGGGCGAGCGCTTGCGAAGCCTCGACAGCAGATCGCTGTCGATCTCAACGGTTGTGGTGGCCGTGGCAGCCATAGCGTCCCTAGATCGTATCGCCGTCGCCCCGGAGGCTTCAAGCCTTCGCGGCGGCTTGGCGCAAGGCCCAGTCCGCTGTCGCGTCCGAGCGGTGCCGGTACGCACTGTCCTGGCGGTGCGGTCGAGACCTTTGTCCCGTTCGGCGTCACCGCCTACCCTGGGGAAGCATGGATCAGCTCCGCGAGGTTGAGCGTGTCACCCAGACGACGGCGGCCACGCCTTCGCGCGCCTCGCGTTCGCCCGATCCGCGCCTGCGCTCGCTGATCGCTGGTGAGTACGTCGGCTGGTGGCATGACTCGTTGCCGTTCGCGCGCTGGTTGGAGCCGCCGCCCCCGTGCTTGACGCTGATGATCTCGATCGGCGAGCCGCTGCGCACCGATCGTGGCGTGCTGCCCAGCGCGTGGATCGCGGGCCTCGACGATCGCCCCGAGCTGGTCGAGACCGGTGGCCGGCGGGCTGCGCTTGAGGTCAAGCTCAAGCCCTTGGGTGCGTACAGACTCTGCGGCACGCCGCTGCAGGAGCTGACCGGCGAGGTGGTCGCGCTTGAGGACGTGTTCGGCACGTCCGGGCGTGTGTTGGCGGAGCGGATCGCGCTGACGCCGGACTGGAGCTTGCGCTTTGACTTGCTCGATGCGTTCCTCGCCACCCGTGTGGCAGACGGCATGGCGGCGCATCCCCTGGTCGAGGAGGCGTGGCTGCGCCTGCATCAAACCGCCGGGCGCGTAGCGATCGGGGCACTCGCGGCGGAGCTGGGGGCGAGCCGACGCCACCTCAGCGCACTGTTCACAGAGCAGGTCGGGCTGGGACCGAAGACGGCCGCGCGGTTGCTGCGCTTCGAGCAAGTCTGCTGCCGCCTGCGCAAAGATCCGCAGCGCTGGGCCGAAATCGCCTACGACTGCGGCTACTACGACCAGCCTCACATGAACCGCGAGTTTCGGGAGCTTGCCGGCATCACCCCAACTGACTTCCTCGCACGGCAGCTACCCGAACAGGGGACCGTCGGCGATGGGGTCACATTTGTCCAAGACAGGACGCCCACTCCCGGAGTAGGTTGAGACCGATCCGGCAAATCGAAGGAATACGGCATGACATCTACGGCACATCCGAACATCTTTCCCGCTCTGCGCTACCGCGACGCGAACGCCGCGATCGAATGGCTGAAGCGCGCGTTCGGCTTTCAGGAGAAGGCCGTCTATCGCGGCGAGGACGGCGCCGTGAACCACGCAGAGCTTGCGCTCGGGGCAGGTCTCGTGATGCTCGGGCAGTCGCGGCCGGACGGCTGGCTCGGCAGTAGTACACCAGAGGCGCGCGCCTCCACAGCGAGTATCTACATCGTGGTCGCCGACCCCGACGCTCATTACGAGCGTGCCCGAACTGCCGGGGCCGAGATTGTCCGCGAGCTGACCGACGAGGACTACGGGTCGCGTGAGTACAGCGCCCGCGACCCGGAGGGCAACCTCTGGTCGTTCGGTACCTACGACCCATATGACGACCACTGAGCAGGCGCGGCGCATGGCGCTCGCACTACCCGAGGCGGTCGAACGCGACCACCACGGACGACCCTCGTTCAGAGTGGCCGAACGCATCTTTGCGACGCTCTGGGACGAGGGCCGCATGAACGTGATGCTCGATGAGGGCGGAATACTCAGCGCGGTACAAGCAACGCCAAACGCCTGCATCGAGCTTTGGTGGGGCAAACGCCTCACTGCCGTGCAGGTAGACCTGGCACACGCCCCACCCGCGCTCGTGGGCGAGCTGCTTGCCGACGCATGGGAGCGCCGAGCGCCGCGACGACTGCTCCGGAACTGACGATGAAACGGCAGCTCCGCGACCGTCTTGTCGATGTCATCGCCAGGCGCCCTGCTGGAACCTTGGGGCGCTTTCTGTATCGCAACCCCCACTCAAACTTCAAGAGCTTCGAAACAACACTCGCAGTACTTGAGCTGAGGAGCGACGATCGGCTGCTTGAGGTTGGGTGCGGAGGCGGTACATTCCTCGCCTTGGCGCTCGCCAGCGGCTGCGAGGCCAAGACCATCGACCACAGCGCCGACATGGTGGCTCTCGCCGGCCAGCGCAATGCCACGGCCTGCAGCGCCGGACGCCTCGAAGTGATCCACGCCCGCGCCGAGGAGCTGCCCTTCGCCGCTGAACGATTCACCTGCGCAGCGATGACCAACGCATTCTTCTTCTTGCAAGACCCCGCTCGCGCACTGCATGAGCTCAGTCGCGTGCTCAGGTCTGCCGGGCGTCTAGCGATACATACCACGGCACCCGATCCGCCACCGTGGATGGCGCCGCCTCTGATCGCACAACAGATGCATTTCTACACCGACGAGCAACTGCACCATATGGCACACGTCGCCGGCTTCATCGATGTCTCCATAGCCCGCCTCGACCGCGGTCACTCTCAGCTACTCACCGCGACCCGCCCTTGATTCAAGCTCGACCTATACCGCCAGCCGAGTCTGCATGTTTACACTTCCGTTTACACCCAGGCCCTTGGCACCCCTACCGGCGGCCCCGTAAGCACAAAAAAACCCAGCCTGAGCGGGGCTTTTCTGCTACGCGCCAGGAGAGATTCGAACTCCCGACCTTCGGTTCCGTAGACCGACGCTCTATCCAGCTGAGCTACTGGCGCAGGGGGGTCAGTTTAGTAGGCGTGCGGCGCACGGGGTCCCACGGGCCACCTCGTACGCTGCCATGGCATCTGCGGAGGGCTTTCGTGGACCAGGCGGACGATGCCGTGGGGAAGTATTTGATGGGGTGCTTCGTGCATTCCACGACCGCCAGCAGTTTCAGCACGGCCATCGTGGCGCCCTGTGCATCAAGCTCGGTCAGCGACACGGGTATCGGGGAGGGTCCGCGCATTCCTTGGCGGGGTCGTGCCGCATGCATTCGCACTCGCGTTCACAGCACTCGCGATGGCGCTGCTGTACTTCGGCCTGGCGTCCCGTCGTGAGTCCACATTGTCGCAAGGCAGGCTCGGCGACCCGGATTTGCGACCACGGAGGACCCATGAGCCGTGCCAATCGCGGGCGTTCCACTGCAAAGACGTGGAATAGCCTCTCTGGCTGGACACCTGAGGCTTAAGGATCGCGCGAGACGTTGTTCGCACCGCCGTCCGCGCTATAGGCTGCCCGCCGTGAGCGCACACGACGATCCGAGCAAAGGCGCTCGGCGCGGGCCATTCTGGGATGTGCTCGAAGGCCGACGAGAGCCGCCGCCCGCTGCCGATCGCCACGCCGAGATGGTGAGTCTCGGCCGCGCGCTACGCCCCCTCGGAATGCCGTTCGACATCATCGTCGTGAGTGAGCGCTACGCCCAAGATTGGGAAGGCGTGGAGGGATCGATGTTGCACGCCGCGCTGACCGAGGGTCGAATGCTGCATGCCGCAGCATGACCGGCTCGATCTGGCGCGTGTGTTGCGCGGCAGGGCGATCGATGACGAGACGCTGGTGCGGAAGGTATCCGCGGACACGGACGTAGCCGACTCGATTGTCGGCTTTCACGCGCAGCAGGCCACCGAGAAGCTGATCAAGGCGGTGCTCGTCGCTCGCGGCGTGGCCTTATCAAGAGCCATGCGCTGAGCTACCTCGTCGGCTTGGTCGAGGAACATCACATCGATGCTCCGCCGGAGCTTTCGGAAGCAGATGTGCTCTCACCGTGGGCAGTCGAGTTTCGCTACGAGGCGAGGAGCCGCCCCCTTTCGACCGGCCAGCGACCCTCGCGCTCGTCGAAAAGCTGCGGACGTGGACCGAAGGTCAGATCGAGACCGCGGAGCAGCCACAAGACCCCAGCAACCCGACGCAGACCAACCGGAGCAGGGCACGGTCGCAGTACGAAACCGGACCGATCCTTGGACCGAGACGGGGTTCGAACAACCGTCACGAACCCGGCCAAAACGGAGAGGGAGGGACGAAGATCGAACCCGAACCTTGTGTGGAAACGCATCAGAGAGCTGTACGCCCGGCGTTATGACTGACAGGGATGTGCTGCCGCTTGCGAAACCGCTCACTCAGGCCGTCAGCCGCGAGGTCGCAGGCCAATGTAGAGCCTGAGATCGCGGTGCGCGAGCCCTCGGGCCCCTCAGGGCAGCCCGGCGTGCGGTACGTCGACGACGGTCGTGAGCAGCACCGCCTCTCGCGTGTGCGCGCGGTTGGCCTCCAGGAAATCCGGCGCGGCGCAGAGCAGCAGCGTGCACCCGTCCTCGCCGCCGAGTGCGCAGGCGAAGATGCCCAGACCGTCGGGCGTACGTATCTCCTCAAGGATCTCGCCACCCTGCCCGACGCGGACGCAGCGCGCGCCGATCGCGTCGGCGGCCCAGATGCAGCCCTCGGCATCGAGCGTGCAGCCGTCGGGAGCGAACTTCAGCTGGGGGAATGTCTGCTCGAAGGGCCCCAGCTCGGGCGCGAAGGCCACCTGTGCCCAGACCCTCCGATCGCTCAGCGAGCCGTCGTCCTCGAGCGTGAACGCGGTGAAGCGAGCACCGGCCGTCTCCCCGACGATCAGCGTGCCGTCGTCGGGTGTGATCACCAAGCCGTTGGGGAACCTCATGTCGTCATCGAGCACCGTCGCCGAGCCATCCGGATCGACCCGCATGAGCTTCCCCGGAGCCGGATCGGCAAAGCCCATCAGGTCGAAGCCGAACTCCCCGACATATGCGCGCCCCCGCCGGTCGACCACCATGTCGTTCAGGTGCCCCGCGCAGTGCGCCGTCAGATCGGCATGCACGGACACCTCGCCGGTGGAGCTGCGGCGCAGCACGCGGTGGTCTCTCATCGACACCACGAGCAACGAGCCGTCGGGCATCCAGCCCAGCCCCGAGGGCTGCTGCTCGACCGACATCACCGTCGCGGCTGCGCCGTCGGGAGCGACCGTCATCACCACATGCCCGTAGAAGTCCGACACCCACCAGCAGCCTTCGCGCCAGCGAGGCCCCTCGAAGAACGCGCCCCCCTCGAACAGAGTCGTGAACTCCCGCACCGGCACAGCGAGATACTACCGGGGCGGATCGGAGGCCGCGTCGGCTCGAATAGCGCTGCACGGACCACCGACCAGCATGACCGACGCTTTGGACGTGAACCCTCGGGTTCGAACTACGCCCAAACCTGCCCTAAACGGGGAGGGAGGGACGAAGATCGAACCCCGACCTTGCGTGGAAGCGCATCAGCGAGCTGCACGCCAAGCGTTATCGCTGAGGCGCGAGATGGTAGCTCAGGCGACTTTGAGGTATTGACGTAGGGCCTTGCGGATCACCGCAGAGGTCGTCTCGTGATCGTGGCTCGCTCGCCGCGCGAGCGCTTGACGGAGCGCGGGGTCGAGCCGCACGGACTCCACCACCTCGCGTCGCGAGCGGCCCCTCCAGGGTAGAACCTGGTGTCGTCGTCCTGATCCTCGATGTCATCGCGTGCGTTGTGGCGTGCTCGATGTCCGCGTCGGCGATCCGATGCTTGCGCACCGACGTGGTGGATATCCACGAGGGGGAATTGTAGTACGAAACCGACCCGGTCCTTCGGCCAGACGGGGTTCGAACAACCGCCACCAACCTGTCAAAAGCGGAGTGCCTGAGACTGTCTTCGAACACTTCGGCGGAGCTGCGGGCGCTGGCTTTTGATCGTCTTGACGAACGGCAGGCGTCTCAGGCCTGAGGCGGCTGGGCTGCGTCGAGGTCGTCGAGGTCCACGAGATCTCGTGGACGTCCGGCGGCTCGCTTCATCGTGCGCAGATGCTCAAGCGCGCATATCGGTATCGATACATCGGCGATCTCGACATCGCTCGCGCTCGCGCGAAGCTCCACATATGGCAGGACGCCTTCGAGACCCTGCACAACGTCAAGATCGCCGAGCCGTGTGGCGATTAGCGCCCGCTCGCCACTGCGCAGCAGTGCGGCAATGGAACGTTCGGAGCCGAGCAGCGATTCGCCGAGCTGGACGTGGCCGCCGAGGTCGGCGACAAGCCGGGCGAGTCGATCCAGATTCTCGGGTGCCGGGTCGGGCACGATGTCGCAGTCCTTGGTTCCGCGTATCACGCCCCACGACCCCAGCGCCAAGCCGCCGATGACGACGAAGCGAATGTCGGCCTCGACGAGGCGCACGAGCAACTGATCGAACGACGGAACGCTCAACGGGCGCGGCGGGCGGCGTCGCGCAACTCGAACAGCTTGCGCGTCAGCGCGATCGTCTCGCGCAGGTTCATTGCAAGCGGCCGCTGCCCGTCGGCCCGCAGACGCAACCGCCGCACCTGCTCCCCCTGAGGATCAGATGCATGGCGTATCGATGTGGGCTCGGACATCACCTCGACAGAGTATCGAGTCCGACACCCTGCGAGAGCGGCTAAATGCCACATCAAGTCCCCAGCAGGCGAGACGGAGTGCCTGGCCGCTCGTGCTCGGGACAGACCCGCGCATCGGGTGACAAAGCTACACGGGGAGGGAGGGACGAAGATCGAACCCGAATATTGTGTGGAAGCGCATTAGCGAGCTTCACGCGGAGCGCTTCGGTCCGAACCAGCGCGACATTGCCGGCCGATGAGCCGCTTCGAGTCGAGCCCGATGCCCCACAGCAGGGCCTGTACTTTGACGGATCCGCTGGAACCGGGCGGGAGGCACGAAAGCATGCGGCGATCGGGCGACCCTGAGATATGCGCGCAGGGCTTGGGCTTGCAACCCCGGAAGCAACGCTACGGTACCTCGTAATACATCGACTACAATCGTAGGCATGGCCAAGTCAGCGCCATTCAGCCTGCGCCTCTCAGACGAGACCGATCGTCTCGTCACCGCAGAGGCCAAGCGCACGAAGCGCAGCAAGGGCAGCGTAGTGGAGGCGCTGGCAGAGGAGGCACTGAAGGTTCGGACGGTTCCCGGGATTGCGTTTCGCGGCGATGACTACAATCGCCGCGCCTGGTTGATTGGCACGAGCCTCGACGTGTGGCAGGTGATTGAGGCGTACAAGGACTTCAGCGAGAGTCTCGATCGGGTAGTCACGGAGACCGACATCAGCAAGCGCGAGCTGCGGACCGCGCTCAGCTACTACAAACGCTTTCCGCAGGAGATCGACGACTTCATCGCGCTGGACCGGCGGCCATTGACGGACCTCCGCGCGGATTACCCGCACGCTGACATCATCCCGATCCAGCTCGACTAAGCGATAAGTTGCGTCTGCTACTTGATGCGCACGTGTCGGGCCGTCGGATCGGTGCGACTCTGAGAGCACAGGGGCACGACGTGCTTGCGGTTGCCGAGGAGCGCGACCTTGACGGTTGTCCAGACGAGGAGCTGATGGAACTCGCCAAGGTTCAACGGCGCATCATGGTGACATTCGACGTCGCGGACTTCCCACGCATCTGTCACGAGTGGTTGGAGGCCGGGAAGTCTCACCACGGCTGCGCGGTGGTGGTGGGCATCCGCCACCACGAGTTTGGCGCAATCGTGCGCGCGCTGGATGGCACGTTCGAGACGCGGCCTGACCCGCAAGATTGGCATGACCGGCTGGTTTTCGTCTCGAGGTCGCGGTGATCTCCGTGGACTCTGCGGAGCGCAGATATGTCTGGAGCGACTCGGACCTACCCGACCACGACCTCATCTTGGAGCTGTCGGACCTGCCAAATAGCCTCGCTTGCCACGCGCGCCACTACGTCCACAATGATCGACATGTTGTGGTCGTGGGTCAACTTAAAGGCGGTCTGTGCCCGATCGCCAACGCCGCCTCGGTGGCCAGCGAGGTAGCCGAGACCGTGATCCCTCCGGGAGGGGAGTTCACGATGATCGCCTATACCCCAAGAAGTCCGCTCAGCGGCGAACCTCCTTTCCGTGAGGTGACGTTCGAGCTCGATGGATGCAGGCTGCGGCCTTCGTCGAAAGTGTTCGAGAGCCCCATGGTGGGCCTTGCGTGCTTCAGTCCCGTCGATCTCGCGGCGGTTGAGGCGTTAACAGGCCGGCCCGTCCTCATGTTCCCTTACGGGTTCTACACGAGGGCGCTGGCAGAAGCTGCAAGCGGACAGCCAGCCAAGCGACTGCTCGAACTACTGATCGAGACAGGGCTTGCATGCCCTACCCACGGACCTTCCCCGTACGGGGAGTACTGTGGGTTCGACCCGAGTTGTGAGGAAGAGCCAAACCGACGCGCGAGAATGTGGCGAGCGCGATTCGCACCTCGGCGACGCTCCACAGACGGCGTTTATGTCGGGGTCAGCACGGACCGCTCCGCACGAGTCGAGCTTGCCCCTGGAAAGCGGCCGCCAGCCGATCCCAGTCTTTGGCCTAGCCGCGCCGGAAGCGGGCTGGGGCTACGGCGGGTCAGGTGCAGAGGATGGCGCGACGTCCATCCTGGCCGACTATCTCGGGTTCCTGCCGCGACCGCAACTCCGCGCGCGGTTCGAGAGAGAGGTCGTTTCGAATTTGGCCGCAGACGCATTCACTCTCCCCATCTCAGAGCTCGGCGCGTGGTTCGAGGATGCAAATCGAGCACTGCAGCGAGGGTTGGTCGTAGTGGCCGGGCCGGCAGAGAGCGGCTGGCCCGCGGGCATCGCAAACGGAATGGCAGCCTGGATCGCAAAAGGGCTGCTGGAAGCTGGGTTGATGTGTACGAGCCGAGATGCAACGCTGTGGTGCCTCCCTGGAAGAGGGCCGACCATCGTCTTCATGGCATGCTGCATGCCAGCCTCCTGTCCGCGTTGGACTGTTGCAGTATGCTCGTCATTCCCCACGACGGTGGGGAATCATGCAAGGGGCGGAGGCTGCGGTCGCCCTGCAATACACCCTCGAACATCCCGACGTGCCGGCCGTGATCGCCTACGACCGAGCTGAGGCCAGCGATTTCGTGCGTCATGAGGGGTTCGGGGTCCAGATCGCAAAAGTAGGCGCTGGCCTGCCATGTGACGTCAGTGCTGTCATGGCGGCAGTCGATCGATCATGTGCCGCATATGAATGCCTGCAAGCCGACCAGAGCCGTGGCCTCACTGGGTTCGCAGAAGGCACATGCAGCCATGCCCAATCGTGCTGAGCAACTCGGGCTCCGTAGAGTCAAACGCCTCAGGAAAGACGGGGACGGGGAGGGAGGGACGAAGATCGAACCCAGCGCCCGTCTGGCAGCGCATCCGCGAGCCACGCAAGACGCTTTGACGCCACATGAGGCGCCTGCCGCCGAGTTTTGGCCGCGCCTTGGTTGCCGCTACTTACCCGGAGCCAGCCGGGGCACCGGCCGTGGGGGCGATCCGCCGCGACCCTCTTCGATCCCGATCGACGTCGAGGGCGGCTTGATCTGTTCAGGAGGCAGAGGCTTTGGTGCCACGATCCCTAGTCTACCGCCAACGCCGCCAGCCACGCGAGTGTCTGCACCACCATGAGCACGCCCAACCCTCCCGACAGCCACGACATGCGCCGCACCTTCCGCGCGTTCTCCTCGCGCAGCTTCTGGTAGCCGAAGCCCGCCGCCGCCAGCCACCCAAGCGTGTCCGCCTCCGCCTCGGCAAGAGCCTGCTCGTAGAGCTCCTCGTACAGCTCGCCCGCGTCGACGGCGAACTTCCAGGTGCCACGGCGCGAGCAGAACCGCCGCAGCGACGAGACCAAGCGCCAACGCCACCAGCGCATCAGGGAGCTTCACGCCAAGCGCTTCAGGGCGGACGCTTGAGGAGATCACCTATGAGGCGATCTTGAGGTGCTCGTTCAGCGCCTTGCTCGGCATCCCGGCAGGCGTATGCGTTAGCCGGCATAGCGTGGATTACGAGTTCTGGGCCGACGACTTTGACGACCTCAAGCAGCGCACCGCTTCGACTAGACCCGATATAGAGCAAGCGCCCATTGGCGGGTACAATGGCTTCGATGGAGGCTGCCGCCGCATCCCACGTCGAGCAATACCCAGCCGACGACCCCAAGCTCCGCGACGCGCAGCGTGCTCGTCTTGCACGGCTGCGTGACGAACTCGTCGCCGAAGGCGCCGATCCCTCCAAGCGCCTGCCCGAGCTGCGGCGCCGCGCTGACGCCTGGCCCGAGTGACCAGCCGTCCCAGGCGCGACTTCCTGCTCGACAGCGGCGGTGTCAGCGCGCTCGCGGCCGATCGCGACCTGCTCGCCGCCTATCTCGATCTACTTATGTTGCGCTTCGACGGAGCCCTCCTCGTTCCGGTCCCCGTGCTCACCGAGGTGCGATCCGGCCAGCGACGCTCCGACGTGCCCGTCGACCGCCTGATCAAGACGATCGGCGCTGAGGGTGACATCTACGCTCCGCTGACCGTCGCCGCCGCCATCCGCGCCGGCGTGCTGCGTGCCGAAGCATTACGCCGCTCCCGTCGAGACATCTCGACCACCGACGCTCAGGTCGTGGCGATCGCCGAGGAGCTGAGCTACAAGCGCGCGGTGACCATTGTCACCGGCGACCCGCGCGACATCAATCTGCTCGTCGGCCTGACCCGCCGAGCCAACATCGCGGTGGACGTCGCCAGCTGACAGGTCACGGATTGGCCAGGACGGGGATGGCGGGCCTCGTCACGTTCGCGACCGAGGGGCCGAGCGACCCCCTTCACCTCGAGGCGGCCACACGGTCCTTTCGGGGCGGGCGGCGGATTCGCAGAGCTTGACCTTCGGCGTGTCACTCACGAGCCGCCGAAGAACGACGACCAACTGTGGAAGTGGCTCCAGAAGGAAAAAGACGCTCCCCATCCGTTCCCGCGAGTGGGTGTGTTCGACGCCGACACTGGCTATGCATCGAAGCTGGGGGAAAAGGCTGGGAGCACCTCGGCAACGGTGTCGTCGCGGTCGCGCTCGTTGTTGCTCCCTGGCTCTCCGCGGGCCAACGCGTCTGCATCGAGATGCTCTACCCGCCGTCGGTTCTCGCCAGCTTCCACAACGAAGGCCGGCGCCTGTGGTTGCGAAGCGACTTCGATGAGGCGGGCCTCAACCACGACGGCTGCTACCAGATGCAATATCCGCAGAACAAGACCACGCTCGTGGTTGAGAAGGTGCATCCGGTTGTGGACACCGAACGCTCGGTCGGCCTGGCGAAGGTCGCATTTGCGGACGCCGTGTGGCGTGGGCAGCCCCCTTTTGACCACGTGGACTTTGAGGGCTTCCGCCCTACCCTCGAGCGATTTTGGCGCGCGGTCGCCACAGCGCAGACCTGGTGCACTTAATAAGCTCAGAAATCCCGCATAAAATGGGACTTCTGGCGAAAACGGAGAGGGAGGGATTCGAACCCTCGAACGAGGTCAACCCCCGTTACGCGATTTCCAGTCGCGCCCGTTCAACCGCTCCGGCACCTCTCCAACATCGTGCGCGATACACGGCGGCCCGCTAAGGCTACCGACCGCGGCTGGCGCAGGCGCGCGGACCGGGCCGGCCACCGGCGCTCGGATGCCGGGGTGGGCGGCGGCCAGGCAAGCGCGGCAAGGTGGCAGTCGAGATGGGGACCGAGGACGAAGCGCTAGGGACATCCCCGTCAACACAAGCGACGCACACCCACGACGCCGACGATGGTAGGCTCCCAAGCGTTCATCGACCCCGACGGAGAGCCACCGAACAATGCTTCTCGCCTCAAGCCCCGCCTTCAGCAAGGACGTAGGCCTGATCATCACGTTCATCGGGATCGGGATCGTGGTCAACGTGATCGTCGTCTACATCGCGATCCAGGTGAGGGGCGAGCGCCAGCAGAATCAGCAACACCTCGCTTCGCGCAGGCGGCCGCCAGGATCGTGAGCGACCGCGCGCCCGCCCCGTCCGCGGAGCTGGCGTTTGCCGGGGTGGCAGAGCACGCGCGGATGCTCGCGGCAAGGGAGGTGTCGGCGCAGGAGCTGGTGGAGCTGTCGCTGCAGCGCATCGAAGCCTCCGAGGAGACGCTCAACGCATTTCGCTGCGTGCGCATCGAGGGCGCGCGCGCCGACGCGCTGGAGGCCGACCGCCGCCGTGCGCAGGGCGAGCGCGCGCCGCTGCTGGGCGTGCCCGTGGCGATCAAGGACGATGTGGACCTCGCGGGCGAGGAGAGCCGCTTCGGCTGCCCCGGCAGCTTCGCGCCGCGCGCGCGGGACTGCGAGTCGGTGCGCCGCCTCAAGCGCGCGGGCGCGGTGATCGTCGGCAAGACCAACACGCCCGAGCTCGGCCAGTGGCCGTTCACGGAGAGCCGCGCGCACGGCACGACGCGCAACCCGTGGAGCCTCGAGCACACCCCCGGGGGCTCCTCGGGCGGGGCCGCGGTGGCGGTAGCGGCCGGGCTGGTGAGCGCCGCGGTCGGCTCGGACGGCGCCGGCTCGGTGCGGATCCCGGCGGCGTGGACCAGCCTCGTGGGGATCAAGCCACAGCGCGGGCGGATCTCGACGTGGCCGGAACCGGAGGCGTTCAACGGCATGACCTGCCTCGGCCCGCTGACGCGCACGGTGAACGACGCGGCGTTGATGCTGGACGTGCTGAGCGGATCCCACCCGGGCGACCGCCACTGCCCACCGCCGCCGGCAGAGCCGTACGCGACGGCGGCGAAGCGCGCGCCGGGACGCCTGCGGATCGGGCTGTCGCTGCGGATCCCCTTCAGCCTCGCGCCGGCGAAGCTGGACGAGCGCGTGCGTGCCGCGGTCGAGCGGATCGCGGGGGTGCTGGGCGCGCTCGGCCACGAGGTGGTGCGCGACGACCCGCCCTACCGGCTGATCGGGCTGACGTTCGTGCCGCGCTCCACGGCAGGGCTCAACGAGTGGATCGAGCGCGTGCCCGACCCCACGCAGCTTGACCCGCGCACGCTGCACAACGCGCGCATGGGGCGTCTCTTCGGCGGGCCGGTGCTGGCGCTGGCGAAGGCCCTGGAGCGCCCGCTGCAGCGCCAGGTGGGGAGAATCTTCAAACGCGTGGACGTGGTGCTGGCGCCGACGACCGCGAAGCCCCCGGAGCGGATCGGAGCGATCGACGGCCTCGGCCACTGGGACACCGACAAGGTCGTCGTCGGCGCCTGCCCCTACGCCTGGCCGTGGAACGTACTGGGCTGGCCGGGCGTCAACGTGCCGGCGGGCCTCACTGCGGAGGGCCTGCCGCTCGGTGCTTCACTGCTGGGGCCGGCCAACAGCGAGCCGCGATTGATCTCGCTGGCGGCACAGCTCGAGCAGGCCGAGGGCTGGCAGGAGCGCCGCCCGCCGCTGTTCGCCTGAGCAGGGGTGGGAGCAGATCGTCGACGGAGCACCGCTGTCGATGAGTTCGTAAGTCCAACCCCCAGACTTGGGCATGCACTCCGGAGCGTCCATCCTTTAGGGTGCGCGCGTGCTACTCCCCCACATCGCCTCATCCTCGTTCCCCGGCAGCGGCTGGGAACTGCTGCTCGAAGTTTCCGCGATCGCGGTACTTGTGTTGACGGGCATCGCGCTGGTGGTGGTGATCGTGCTCGCGATCCTGCGCCTGCCCCCGCTGCGAGCGCTGGTGCGCAGCTGGGCGCGGGGCCGGGACGTTCCCATATGGCTGTCGTGGGTGGCGGGGACAGCGCTGCATCTGGATACTTTCACCGCCAGCCCGGAAGTGGGAGACGCATCGGCTGTGGCGGCGGTGCTGGGCGCCCAGCTCGGCGGCGCCGGGGTGCGACGACCGCTGGCGGGGGTTGACCTCGCGACCACGCCCTACCGCAGCACATCGGTGCTCGAAAACATCGCCGAAGCGGTGAAGGGGCTGCCAAAAGGACAGGCGCTGGCTGCCCTGATCAAGCTCGGGCAGCAGCTGTTGCCGCGAGACGACCTGTACTTGCGGGGATACCTACTCGAATCGCCCCACCGCGGCGCGGGGCTGGTGCTGAGCATCGTCAGCGACAGGGGCCAGGTGACGAGCAGCGGAACCTTGTGGGCCGACATCCTCGAACCGTGCAAGCTTACGCCCGGCGGAGGCGGAGCAGGGGCCGGGGCGGCGGGCGCCGGTGCTGCCGGCGCGGGCGGCGCGGCGGGTGCTGCCGGCGCGCTCGGCGCGGGAGCGGGAGCCGGCGGGGCCGCGAACGCAGGCGGCGAAGACAAGCCGACCCGCGACGTGCTGCGCCTGGCGCTGGCGGGCGCCGCCTGGGTTCAGTACCAGCTCCTGGAGGAAATGGGCCAGGCGACATCACGCTACGTGCGCACCACCAACTGGCGTAGCGCGGCGCTGTTCGAGGTTGCCGTGCACGACGAACACGACCGCGACAACCGCGGGCTGAGGGCGCTGTACGCGCTTGCGCTCGACCGCGATCCGGGCAATCTGCCGGCGCTGTTCAACCTCGCGGTACTCGAGCTGCACGCCGGCTCACGTGCACAGGCGTACACGCGTCTGCGAACGGTGCTCGCCGCGCTCGCCAACGGGGAGCCTCACCCAGAGGGCCGCGACCCGCTCTTCTACCAGGCCCATTACAACCTGGCGGTGACGCTTCAGACCCAGCAGCGCGAAGCGGCACCTGCTGCCCCGCCAACCACCAGCCTGGAGGAGCTGGCACGACTCTGCGACGTCGTTGGCGAGCTGGAGCGTGACATCGAGCAAACCCGCTCACTGGCGCTGCCCCCAGGCGACGGACGAGCGAAAAGCGCGCGCGAAGTCAGCACCCGTCAGGACGCCGCGGCGCGGCTGGAAACGCTGATGCGGATCGAGGGGCCGTTCCTGGTGCTGATCGCGATCCGGCGCCAGAGCTCGCTGGAGAACACGACATTCGAGGGCATGGACAACCCGGATGGCACAGGACACTCGACAGCGTCTTCTTCGTTCTCGCGAGCCCAGGTGATTGCGACGCTCGAGGCGTGGGCGGCGGGGGCTGCCTCCGATCTGAGCGCACAGCGGCTTGCCTTCGGCCACATCGCCGGCGAGGCCCCCGAAGCGTCCTACCGCACGCACTACAACCGCGCCTGCTACGCGACGCTGGTGGCGTGCAAGCTGAACGCCGTGGCAGGCCCAGCCGACGAACAGAACCGGGCCCTGGACTGGGCGATCACCGAGCTCGAATGCGCTTTGGAGCCGGGCGACCTGGTGGCATGGGCGCGCCGGGATCTAGCGCTGAAATACCTGAGAGAACAGCGCGGCAATGCGTTCGAAGAAGTGTTGACGCGCTATACACCCGGGGGGTGAGCGCCAACCTCTACTTCCACCACCCCGCGTGCCTGGAGCACGACCCGCGCGCGCAGATGCCCGGCCACCCCGACACGCCGGAGCGATTGGTGGCGCTGGAGAGCCACCTGGAGCGCGTCGACTGGCTGGGGTGGGAGCGCCGCGCGGCGCCGGCGGCGAGCGTGGAGCAGTTGGAGCTGGTGCACAGCGCGCGCCACGTGCGTGCGATCCGCGAGCTGTGCGCGGCGGGCGGCGGGGAGATCGACGCTGACACCTATGTTGGCGAGGCCTCCTACCGTGCAGCACTGCATGCCGCGGGCGGGGCATGCGCGATGGTGAGCGCGCTGCTCAGTGGCGAGACGGCGGTGGGCTTCTGCGGGGTGCGTCCCTCCGGCCACCACGCCGAACGCGACCGCGCGATGGGCTTCTGTCTGTTCGACAACGTGGCGGTCGCCGCCGAGCTGGCGATCCGCGAGCACGGGGTGGAACGCGTGCTCGTGCTCGACTGGGACGTCCACCACGGCAACGGCACCGCGGAGATCTTTCGCCAGCGCAAGGACGTGCTGTTCGCGAGCATCCACCAGGCCGGCATCTTCCCCGGCAGCGGCCCGCTCGGGGACGTCGGCTCGGGCGAGGGCACTGGTTACACGATCAACCTGCCGGTGCCGGCCGGCTCCGAAGAGGAGCTGTGGCTGTCGCTGCTGGAGCACGTGGTGCTGCCCGCGGCAGCGGCGTTCGAGCCGCAGCTGGTGCTGGTGTCGGCGGGCTTCGACGCGCACGCGGCCGACCCGCTGGCGGGGTGCCGACTGCGAACGAAGTCGTTCGCGCAGATCGCCTGTCAGGTACGCGATGCGGCGGCGGCGATGGGCGCCCCTTTGGGGGCGGTGCTGGAGGGCGGCTACGAACCGCGGGCGCTGGGCGAGTGCGTGCAGGCAACGCTGGGCGCGCTGGCCGGCGAGGGCGAGTCGATCTCGGTGGCGCCCGAGACGCTGCTCACCTCGCGCGCGGCGGCGCAGATCGGCCACCACTGGCCGCTATAGCTGGTTGCCTACGTCCCCGCGAGCACCTTCAGCGGCTGCATGTGGGTGACCCGCCACGCGGGGTAGATGCCGCCGAGCACGCCGATCGCGAAGCCGACCAGCAGGCCGCGGCCGAGGCCCCAGGCGGTGACCGCGGGCGAGACGTAGGCGCTCACCCCCAGCGCGCGCACCAGCTCCTCGCCGCCGATCACCCCGAACAGCAGCCCCGCGATCGCGCCGAGCATGCTCACCGCAATCCCTTCTCCCAGCACCAGTGTGGCGACCCGCCGCGACGACCAGCCGACGGTGCTGAGCAAACCGAGCTCGCCCTGGCGCTCGAGGATCGACATCGCCATCGTGTTGGCCACGCCGATCGCGCCGACGATCAGCGCCATCACCACGATCACGAGGATCGCCTTGGAGATCAGCGTGCCGTTGGCACCCGCGCGCAGCGCCTGCTGGGGGTCGCTGATCACCTGCGTGCCGGGGAAGTCGCGTTCGATCGCCTTCGCCGCCGCGCCCGCGTGCGTGCGCGCGGAGAGATCCACCACCACGTCGGTCTCCTCGCCCGGGCGCGCGGTGAGCAGGCGCGCCTGCTGGAGCGACAACACCGCGCCGGAGTCCTCGAACAGGATCCCCGAGTGGTAGATGCCCGCAACGCGATAGGTGTGCCCCGAGACGGTGAGCGTGTCGCCTGGGGAGAGCTGCAGCTGCGCGGCGAGGCGGTCGCCGACGAGCGCTTCGGCTTCCGGACTGACGGGCCGCACGCCGTCGACGATCACGAGGCTCCGCGCGAAGAAGCCGTCGGGGTCGGCGCCGAACGTGACGGCGCCCGGTTCGTGCTCCACGCCTTCGATCAGCAGCACCAACGGCGTCGCGTGCGCCACGTAGGGCTCCGCGGCGAGCTTGCCGACGAGCGCCGCGGGCAGGATCGAGGCGGTGGGATCGGAGACGTTGGACTGGAACACGCCGAGGCTCGACCCGCCGAGGTGGGCGAGTCCGGCGGCGGTTTCCTTGAGCCCCTGGGTGAAGGAGAGCAGCGCCACGATTGTCGCGATCCCCACGGCGATCCCGGCGGCAGTGAAAAGCGTGCGGGTGCGCCGACGCAGCAGGTTGGTGGTGATGATCGAGAACACCGATCCTCCTCAGCGGCCCACGGTGGAGGAGCTGTCGCGGGACGCCCCATCGGTGGCGCCATCCCTCGTGGGACCTTCGTCGGGGCGGGAGTCGACGGGGGCGGGTGGAGTCGCAGAGAGCTCATCGAGGGCGGCGAGCGTGCCATCCAGCAGCGTCACCGTGCGATCGGCGCGAGCACCCACGGCGGCGTCGTAGCTGACCACGATCATCGTCGTGCCATGCTGGTCGCGCAGGCGGAACAGCAGGTCGAGCACCCGCTCTGAGGTGTGCGAGTCGACGGCACCCGTGGGCTCGTCGGCGAGCAGCAAACGCGGCTGGTTGGCCAGGGCGCGCGCCACCGCCACGCGCTGGCGCTCGCCGCCGGAGAGCTCGGATGGGAGGTGCTCGGCCCGCTCGGCGAGACCCACCTCGGCCAGCAGCTCGAGCGCTCTGCGGCGGCGCTCGGCGCGGCGCACCCCGGCGCCGATCAACGGCACCTCGACGTTGGCACGCGCGCTCAGCGCCTCCAAGAGAAGATGGCGCTGGAAGACGAAGCCCACCAGCTCACGGCGAGCGCGGGCCACGTCGGCCTGCTTCCAGATCGCGCGCCCATCGATCAGCACGCGCCCGCGGTCGGGCTGCTCCAGGCCGCCGATCAGCGCGAGCAACGTGCTCTTGCCCGAGCCCGAGCGGCCGGTGATCGCGACCGCCTCGCCGGCATGCACCTCGAGCGATACGTCGCGCAGCGCGCTCACCCCGCCGAAGCTCTTGGCGACCCCCTCGACGCGCACCTCGGCGCCGGCGGGAATGCTCATCCGGCCCACTCGATCAGCATCTCAGCGCCGGCCAAAGCGCTTACGCGGCCCCTCCCCGCGCCAACCCTTACATCCACTCCCATCTCACCCTGAGCATAGGCACCCCAGAGCGCGACCCAGGGCGTGCGATCCCGGAGCAGATCACGCCACCGCCCGCAGGTGGCGGTAGGGCTCGTCGCGCAGCGAGCGCACGAGCGCATCCACCACACCCTCCTCGTCCTCGGCGCGGCCGTCGGTGACCGCGCCGATCACCGCGCGCTTGCGCTCCAGCAGCGTGGCGATCGTCTCGTCGATCGTGTCGGCGGCGAGCAGGTAGGTGGCGTTGACCGCGTCCTGCTGGCCAATACGGTGGCAGCGGTCCTCGGCCTGGTCGTGCTTGGCAGGGGTCCAGTCGAGCTCCAGGAACGCCACGTTCGAGGAGCGCGTCAGCGTCAGCCCCTGGCCGGCGACGTCGATCGAGCAGACGATCAGCTGGTTGCCCTCCCCGTCGGGCTCCTGGAAGGCGTGCAGCGCCGCCTCGCGCGCGGTCGGGCTGTCCTGGCCGAGGATGTGCAGCGCCCCCGGGAAGCGCTCGCGCAGGGCGCGCTGGATCTCGCGGTGGTGGGCGAACACCACCAGGCGCTCACCAGAGGAGAGGAAGTCGTGGACCCACGCCAGCGCCCCGTGCAGCTTGCCGCGTGCTGCGAGCAGCTTCAGCGCGTTCAGCCTCACCAGGCGCTCGGCGCGCAGCGCGGCAGCGACCTTCGCGTCGAGCTCACGCAAGTCGAGAGGCTGACTCTGCAGCCACGCCACGACGTCGCGCTCGGCGAGGCGATACTCGGTTTCGTTGTCCAGCTCCACCGGCACCACCGCGCGCGTCTTGGCGGGCAGCTGCGGCAGCACCTCCGACTTCAGGCGGCGCACGAAGCAGCGCGCGCGCAGGTGCCAGTGCAGGCGCAGGTGCGCGTCGGGCCCGCGGAAGCGCCGGCCGAACTTCGCGCCCGAGCCGAAGTCGTGCAGGCGCCCGAGGATGCGCAGCTGCGCGATCAGCTCCGGGGGGCGGTTCATCACCGGCGTGCCGGTCAGCGCCATCACCAGACCGTCGCTCGGCACCGCCGCGGCCAGCCGCTGCACGGCCTGGGTGCGCTTGGCGGCGGCGTTCTTGCAGTAGTGCGACTCGTCCAGCACCAGCGCGCGGGGGGCGAGCGCGCGCAGCTCGTCCAAGCGCGACGCAAGGATGTCGTAGTTGACCACGGTGATCTCCCTCAGTGGTAAGGAGCTTTTGCCGGTGCCCATCAGCACGCGCACGCTCCGCCCCGGCAACCAGCGCTCGATCTCGCGCAGCCAGTTGAGCTTGAGGCTGGCCGGGCAGACGACCACGGCCGGGTAGGCGCCGTCGGCCTCGATCGCCGCGAGCGCCTCGATCGTCTTGCCGAGCCCCTGCTCGTCGGCGAGGAAGGCGCGCCGCTGGGTCAGCATGTAGCTGACGCCGGCGCGCTGGAAGGGCTTCAGCTCCCCCCCTAGCCCCGGGATCTCGAGCGTCGCGTCGGTCGCCGCCGAGAGCGCGACGAGGCCGGCCGCGCGGGCGTGCTCCTCACGAACCTCCTGCAGCAACTCGAGCGCCGCCGGATCCACCCATGTCCCGTGCTCGGCCAGGAAGGCGTCGAGCTCCGGCACGCAGAAAGGGTCGGCACGGATCGCCGGCAGCTGAGCATGCTCGTGCCCGGCGCCGGCGCCGCGCCGCGGCTTCACCGGGAGAGCTCCCCCCAGGCCCGCAAACGCCTCCAGCTGCGCGTGGTCGTGACCGGGCGCGAGCACGAACGTGGGGTCGTCGTGGATCGCCGAGCGCTCCAGCACCGCGGGCGGCGCGGGGCGCCCCTCGCGCAACGCCGCCGCACAGCGCCGTGCCGCCGAGCTGACCCAGCCGCGCAGCCGCCCATCCATCAGCCGCCACGACTCCAGCGTGAGGGGCACGCTGGCGCCGCCCGGCACCGTGGCCGCGCGCTCGCGCAGCGCGAGGGGCAGGCGGTCTGGGTCGCCCAGCAGCAGGAACACCGGCTCCTCGCCCGAGCCACCCACCTCGATGTTGCCGCGCCACTCGGTGGCGCGCTCCAACCAGGCGCTCACACGCGCGTCGACGCTCCCCGCCTCCAGCTGGTCGAGCAGCTCGGCGATCTGCGGCGCGTCGTGCGGAACCGCCGCGAGCGCGTAGGTCCCCACGGGGCCCTCGCCCCCGCGCAGGCCCGCTCGCTCGG
Organism: uncultured Solirubrobacteraceae bacterium; assembly: GCA_964396735.1. Classification (GTDB taxonomy): domain Bacteria; phylum Actinomycetota; class Thermoleophilia; order Solirubrobacterales; family Solirubrobacteraceae; genus Palsa-744. The sequence goes on from CAYNGQ010000495.1 coordinate 27,393, forward strand.
CGAGCACGCGCGCCAGCGGCGCGTGCACGGCGGCGAGCAGGATCCACTCCCGGCCACGGCGGTCGCGACACAGCGCGACCTCGTCCAGCGCGTCGAGGCGGGATGCCATCGCCTGCTCCCGCCGCCGCTCGTCCGCCGATCCGCCGTCCTCAGATCCGCGGCCGTCCGACCAGCTCCCCCCTGTTTCGCCATCCTGCCCGTTGGCACCCCGCGATCCCGCGCCGGCTTCCCGGCGGGCCTGCTCGCGCAGCGCCACCAGCGCCAGCCGCGCGTCTTCGCTGAGGCGCAGGCTGGGGAAGCGGGTGTTCAGCTCCCCCACCATCCGCACCGCGAGATCGTCGAGCGGGATCTGCGCGCGTCCGATCGCGGGCAGACTGCAAGTGTCGGGGTGTTCCATCAGCGCCTCCAGCAGCTCCGCATCGCCGTCGGTCGCAAAGCCCAGCCACCATCCCGTGTCAGGCCGCACCCGCTCGACCACGCACTCCCCGCGGCGGCGCTTGCGGCGGCGGCGCTCGATCGCCTGTGTGAGCGCCTCGCTCACTTCGGGCCGGGGCAGCTCGGCCAGCAGCCGCGCGAGCGCCTCCGCGGGCTCGGGCTCCAGCGGCACGCACCACGCCCGCTCCTGCGGATCCCAGCGCCGGCCTGGGATCGCGCGCAGCAGCGTGCGCAGGCGCTCGTCGTAGGGGAAGCGCAGCACCGCCTCGCCCTGTTCGAGGGTTGCGTGAAAGACGGGAGACATCGACACTGCACGATAGGCCCCACCGGGGATGGGAGAGTCAGCCGACGGCGAGCGCTGCGCACGCAGCAGCGAGGTCGCCCAGCGAGCTTCGCCCGATGCGCGGTGGATAGGAGAGCCATCGGAGTCAGCCGGCGGCGAGCGCGACGAACGCGCGTGCCGCGGGGGACAACCGCCCGTCGCGGTGCACCAGCCCGATGCGCCGCACGATCCGCGGGCGTGCGGCACGCACCACCGCGCCGCGGCGGCCAGCCTCGTGCGCGAGAGGCGCCGGCAGCAGCGCCGCGCCCGCGCCCGCCAGTACCAGCGGGACGATCGCCTCGCGCGCGTCGGTCTGCACCGCGATCCGCGGCGTCACGCCCACCGCCTCCAGCGCCTGCTCCAGCAGCATCCGCGTCGAGGTTCCAGGTGGGCTCACCACAAGGGGGATGTCGCGTAGCGTCGCTGCCGCCAGCGCGCCCTCCTCGGAGGCGGAGGTGCCAGAACTGGCCCGGGGTCGGCGGCGACGAGCCGAGCTGGGCGGCGGTGCACTCGTGCCCGTGCTCGCGCCCGCGCCTTCGCGCTCGCCCGGCAGGGAGGTGTCGGGCGGCAGCACGAACAGCAGCTCCTGCTGGCCCAGCTCGCGCGCGTGCAGGTCGTCGCGGGGCAGCGGCAGGCGCGCGAAACCGAGCTCGCAGGTTCCCTCGCGCACCATCGCGCCGACGCCCGCGGTGCTGGGTGGTTCCTGCACCCTCACCGCCACCCCGGGGTACTCACGGCGGAAGCGACCGATCAGCGCTGCCAGCGGGTCCACCGCGAGCGTCGCCAGCGCCGCGATCTCGAGCGTCCCCGCCAGCACCTCCACCACCTCGCTCACCGCGCCGCGCGCGGCGTCGATCGCGCTCAGCACCTCGCGCGCCGGGCCCACCAGCGCGTGGCCGGCGGCCGACAGGCGCAAACCGCGGCCCACGCGGTGGAACAGCTCCACCCCCAGCTCCCCCTCAAGCGCGCGCAGGGTTTGCGAGAGCGAGGGCTGCGCCACGTGCAGCCGGCTCGCCGCCCTCGTCACGCTCTCCTCCTCCACCACCGCCAGGAAGCACCGCAGTCGTTTCTCATCCATCCGCCACCGCCGTCGGGAAGCACCGTGGGTCCCTCTTATTCATCAATATATCCTATTCCTCTATAAATAAAAATGTCTTTGATCTATGAGACAAAGGGCGCTTCAATGTTGTTATGGACGCACTTCTCCACCCACCTCTCTCGACGCGGCCGTGGCTGCTGCGCGAGCCCGCGCGCCCCGCGCGCATTCGCGAGAGCTCCCGCGCCTCCGCCTTCGTCGTCGGGACGGTGTGCATCGGGGCCTTCATGGGCCAGCTCGACGCCTCGATCGTGACGCTCGCCTTGCCCCGCATCGGCGCCGGCCTCGGCGAGACCGCGGGCGCGGTGCGGTGGGTGTCGCTCGCCTACATGCTGGTGCTCGCTCTCACGCTCGTCCCCGTCGGGCTGCTCGCCGACCGCTTCGGGCGCAAGCTGCTCTACACCTACGGCTTCGCCGTCTTCACGCTCGGCTCGGTGCTGTGCGGGTTGGCGCCCATGCTCGGCTGGCTGATCGCCGCGCGCGCGCTGCAGGGGCTCGGGGCGGCGATGCTGCAGGCCAACTCGGTCGCGTTGATCGTCGAGAGCCTGCCCCCCCGGCTGCTGCCCCGGGGCCTCGGCGTGCAGGGCGCCGCGCAGGCCGTCGGGCTCGCGCTCGGTCCCGCGATCGGCGGGCTGCTGCTTGCGCTCGGCGGGTGGCAGCTGATCTTCCTCGTCAATCTCCCCGCCGGGATCCTTGGGATCGCGCTTGCTTGGGTGCTGCTGCCGCGCAGCCGCACGGTCGACGGGGCGCTTCGCGGTGCCGGGCGTGGGGAGCCTCGCCGTGGCCCGCGTGCCGCCGCCCCGCGTGAGCGCTTCGACCTGCGTGCCCTCACCGTGGGGCTTGGCGGCGCGCTCGCCGCCTACGCAGTCATGTTCGGGACGCTCTACACCGTCTCCTACCACCTCGCGGCGCTGCACCTCCCCACCGCGCTCGCCGGCCTGGAGCTTGCCATCCTCCCGGTCGCGCTCGGGATTTGCTCGCCGCTCGCCGGCCGCCTGGCCGAGCACGTCGATGCGCGTGTGCTCACCCTCGGCGGACCGCTGCTCGCTGGACTCGGCCTCGTCGTGCTGCTCGTGGGCGGCGGTCGCGGGGCCGGCCTGCCGGTCGGGCTCGCGCTCGTGGGTGCCGGCGTCGGTGCGTTCATTCCACTCAACAACGCAGCCGTCATGGGCGCCGCCGCCCGCTCGCGGGTGGGGGTGCTCAGCGGGATCCTCAACACCACGCGCTGCCTCGGTACTGCGCTCGGGGTGGCGCTCCCGGGGGTGCTCTGACCGGCCCGATCACCGGCCGGGCGCTACGCATCGACGCTCCTGTTGTAGGAGGATGCAACACATGCCCGAGCGGATCGGATTCATAGGCCTCGGCATCATGGGCTCGCGGATGGCCGCCAACGTGCGGCGCGCCGGCTTCCCGCTGACCGTCTGGACGCATACCCCCGGCAAGGCCGCGCGGTGGGCCGCCGAGCACGACGCGGTGGCCGTTAATACTCCGGCCGAGCTCGCGCGCGCGAGCGAGATCGTGGTGAGCATGGTCGTCGACGGCGCGCAGGTCGCCTCGGTGCTGCTCGGCGAAGGTGGCGCAAGTGGCGTCGCGGACCAGGACGGGCAGGGCGCTGGGGCGGACAGCGAGGACGCTGAGCAGAGCGGCGGAGAGGCCGTGGTCGACGGCGCGCACGACGGGCTGCTGTGCGTGGACATGTCCACGATCGCCCCGCTCGACACCCGCCGCATCGGGGCGGCGCTGGCCGAGCGCGGGGTGCGGATGCTCGACGCGCCCGTCACCGGCAGCGCCCCGCGCGCCGAGGCCGGCACGCTGACGATCATGGCCGGGGGCGAGGCCGAGGACTTCGCCCGCGCGCGGCCGCTGCTGGAGGCGATGGGCGAGGTGATCGTGCACGTCGGCGCGCTCGGGCAGGGAGAGATGCTGAAGCTGATCAACAACTCCGTGGGCGCCGCCAACGCCGCCGCGCTCGCCGAGGCGCTGCTGCTCGCGCGCGCCACCGGTCTGGACCTCGACGCGTTCGCGCAGGTGCTCTCCACCGGCTCCGGCGCCTCCGCGCAGCTCGAGCTGAAGGCCGGCGCGATGCGAGCGCACGAT
>CAYNGQ010000496.1:0-2460 GCA_964396735.1 uncultured Solirubrobacteraceae bacterium
GCGCGAGGATGTCGCGCAGCGGCCAGAGCACCCCCGCGACCGCCGCTGTCAGGCCGGCGCCGACGGCCAGCGCCACGCTTTTCCAGGTCACGATCCGCCCGGTGCCGACGGGGAACGCGAATGACAGGTAGCCGGGGATCGCATGGAAGACGGCGATCGACAGCAACTCGCCGAGCGCGAGGCCGAGGATGCAGGCCAGCACGCCGAGCACGGCGGCGTCGAACAGCAGGATCTGGACGGTCATGAAGCGGGTCGCGCCCTGTGGCCTGATGTCCGCGATCAGCTTGCGCCGCGAGGGCACCGTCACCAGCATCGCGTTGAGCGCAAACATGAAGCCCACCAGCGCGCTGATCGCCGAGAACAGCATCTCGCTCTGGCTCTCGGGATACACCGCCACTCCGAACAGCGTCGAGTCGAAGTCGCTGGGCTCGACGTCGACCGGCGCGGTCGCGGTCAGCCGCTCCAGGCCAGCCCGCACTTCGCGTTCATGCCCGGGTCGTGCCTGCACGAAGATGCGCGTGATGCGGCCTCGCATGCCGGTGATCGTCTGGGCGTAGCCGACCGGCGCAAGCGCGACCGGGCTGTGGACCAGCCCGCCGATGTCCGCTGCGCCGAGCGTGGCGCCCAGCAGCGTCGGTACGACGCTCGCGCCGATCTGGATCTTCATCGTCTCCAATGGCCCCGCCCCGATTTCTTCGGCGAGTGGGGCCGGTAGCGCGATCGCCCGCTGCGCGGCGAGCTGTGCCGCGGAGAAGCGCCGCAGCAGGGCGCCCGCGAAGTGCGCAAAGCGCGGATCGGTGCCGATCAGATCGACCGAGCGTTGGATGCCACCGGGTCCGATCACGTTGGCCTGCTGCTCGAGCACCGGCAACGCGGTCTTCACGCCCGGCACGCGCCGCACTTCTCCCAACAGCCGTTCGCTGAATCCGCCAGGGCCCCTGGCGTCGACCTGGAACTGGGTGTTGCCCACCAGCTGGCTGTTGAGCTGTGATACCGAGTGGGTGAGGCTGGTGCTGGCGACTTGCGAAGCGAACAGCAGCGCCACGCCGATGGCGATCCCGATGATCGCGAAGCACTCCTGGACGAGCACCGCGCGCGCGCGCAGCCGCGCCCGGTAGAGCCAGAGGATGTCCACGAAGCTCATGCGCGCCATGGTCAGGTGAGTTCCGGCAGCGAGGCGGTCGGAACCAGCACGTGCTCGGGCCGGTACTCCCCCAGGCGCCCGTCGCGCAGCTCGTGCACCTGGTCGGCGAAGGCGGCGGCCTGCGGGTCGTGTGTGGCCAGCACGATCGCGGCGCCGCGCTCGGTGCAGAGCTCGCGCAGCAGCGCCAGCACTTCGTGGGTGCGCTGCGTGTCGAGTGTGCCGGTGGGCTCGTCCGCGAGCACCAGCTTCGGATTGGTGGCCAGCGCCATCGCGATCAGCACACGCTGGCGCTCGCCCATCGACAGCTGCTCGGTGCGGTGCTGCATCCGCTCGCCCAGCCCCAGCCGGTCGAGCAGCGGTTCGATCGTGCACCGCGCCTGGCGCTTGTTCGTCAGCCACAGCTTCAGCGAGGCGTTCTCGATCGCGCGCGCTCCGGGAATCAGGTTGTGCGGCTGTCCGATGATCCCCAGCCGATGCAGCCTGTACCGGTCACCTTCGCTGGGCGACATCGCGCAGACGTCATCGCCATCCACCAGCACGCTGCCGCTGTCAGGTGGGCAGAGCCCCGCGATCAGTTCCAGCAGCGTCGTCTTGCCCGAGCCGCTGGGCCCGTATAGCGCTACGAACTCGCCCGCCGCGGCGCTCATCGAAACGCCGTCGACGGCGCGGATCGGCTCGCCTTCCCCCACGCGATAGTGCTTGACGAGATCGCGGAGCTCGAGCACCGGTCGGGACACTAACCCCCGAGGCGGCGCGAGCCGTGGCTCTGGTAGGCGCTGCCGGGGAAGTCGATTACCTCTGCAAGCTCGCCGCCCTGGTCGGCGAGCAGGGTGAGTCGCCCACGTTCCAGTGACCACACGCGGTCGGCAACCAGCGCGGCCTCGAGATCGCTGCAGCTCATCAGCACGCCGCACCCGAGCTCTCGCACCAGCGTGAGCAGCAGCTCGCCGGCCTCGCGCGTGCGGCCGATCCCGAAGCCGTCCATCAGATCGTCCACCACCAGCAGGCGCGGCGAGCTGGCGATCGCGCGCGCGAGCCCTACCAGCAGTCGCTCCCAATTGGAGAGCTCCGCCCAGCGCTGCCCCGCGCAGCCCGCCGCACCGACCCGTTCGAGCGCCTCCATCGCCAGCTCACGCCCCTGGCGCTGGCCGCGCCCGCGGCCGATCGCCAGGGGCAGCCCGACGTAGTCGAGCACCCTGAACTTGACTCCCGTGCCCTCGCGGTGCGTCCAGGAGATCCTGCTCCCCAGCAGCCGCGAGCGCTCCTCGTCGGAGGAGCGCGTGAGGTTGGTGCTCCCGAGCCACACCTCGCCCGCG
>CAYNGQ010000497.1:0-3308 GCA_964396735.1 uncultured Solirubrobacteraceae bacterium
GCGCTGGCCCAGGCGACGAGCTGCTGAGGCACAACGAGCCGCTACTGGTAGGCGGCGACCACCGCCACGATCACGTAGATCGCCGCCAGCGCCCAGCCCTCGAAAGCGGCCGCCTCGCCGTCGGCCGTGACCTGCCACACCGCGATCGTCATCAGGCCGAGCGCGCCGATGTAGATCGGCTGCAGCGCGAACGTCAGCTGCGTCGGGAGCGCGAGGGAGATCAGTACCAGCGCCGGGTAGAGGAAGGCCGCGATCTGCGCGACCGAGCTCTTGACGACCGCGATCGCGAGGTCGGCCTTGCCGCGCGCCGCCAGCGTGATGCCCGCGAAGTGCTCGACCGCGTTGCCGGCGATCGCCACGATCACGAGGCCCGCGAACGCGGTCGATATGTGCAGAATCTCGATCGCCGGGCGCAGCGCGCTGACAAACCACTCCGAGACGAAGCCCGCGCCGATGCCCGCCGCCACCAGCAGCACGAGCGCCGCGCGCAGCGAGATGCGCGCCACGGGCTCCCCCGGCGGCTCGGGGACGGCGCGCGAGCCGGTGGCGGTCGCTTTGGGCCGCAGGTAGGGCACCAGCCACGTTCCGTACACCCCCAGCAGGCAGCAGGCGCCGACGACCGAGATCGTGTCCACGTGGCCCCCGGCCGCACTGCCCGAGCTGAGCGCGAGGCCGATCAGCACGATCAGGAAGACCGTCACCAGCAGCAGCGTCGTCGCGTCGTTGGGCAGCCGCGAGGAGAAGCGCATGATCCCGTCGGGAGCCTGCCGCGCGCCCGCCACGATCGTCAGCCCCAGCACCAGCAGCGCGCTCGCCAGCAGCGAGCCCACCAGCGCCGTCTGGGCGACCACCAGCTCGCCCGCTTTCAACGCGAACACGACGACCAGCAGCTCCGGCAGGTTGCCGAGCGTCGCCTGCAGCACCCCGGTCGCCGCCGCGCCGATGTGCTCCCCCAGCTGCTCGGTTCCCAGCGCCACCGCCCACGCCAGGCCCGCCAGCGCCACCGTCGCCAGCGCGAAGCGCGGCACCGCCGCCCACGCGCCGTAGTTCGCCGCGCCCGCCAGCGCCACTGTCACGGCCACCGCCGCCAGCAGGAGGCGCTCCAGTTTGCTCAGGCCGGCCATGGGGCCGGGCGAGCATAACCCCCGGGGTGGCGGCATCGCGGCTCGCCGCCCGCGCCCGCCGACCGCGAGCGGGTGAGTCCTCACCGTACGGGCGCTGGGACGAGCGGGTACGCTGCCCCGATGCGCCTGGCGACATTCAAGCCTCCGGGAAGCCAGGCCCCACGAGCGGGCATGGTCGCGGACGGCCACGTCACCGCGTTCGCCGACGAGCGCCTCACGGTGCTCGACGTGCTGGAGACCCCGGCGCTGGCGCAGAGCGCCGCCGCGGCGGGCGGGTCCGGCGGGCCCGGGCCGGCCTGGCCGCTGGAGGAGGTGACGCTGCTCGCGCCCGTGCCCGCGCCGCGGGCGATCTTCGGAATCGGACTCAACTACGCCGACCACGTCGCCGAGACCGGCGGCGAGCGACCCGCGCAGCCGCTCGTGTTCATGAAGCTGCCCGCCTCCGCCGCCCCGCCAAACGCGCCCGTGCGCTGCCCGGAGGTTGTGCGCCGCCTCGATTACGAGGGCGAGCTCGCCGTGGTGATGGGCGCCGGCGGGCGCGTCGCCGGCTACGCGGTCGCCGACGACGTCAGCGCGCGCGACCTGCAGGGCCGCGAGCCGCAGTGGACGCGCGCCAAGGGCGCCGACGGCTTCTGCCCCTACGGCCCCTGGATCACGAGCGCGGAGGAGATCGCCAACCCGCACGCGCTGCGCCTGCGCACGTGGGTCAACGGCGAGCTGCGCCAGGACTCCAACACCTCCAACCTGATCTTCACCATCCCCGAGCTCGTGGCCTTCATCTCTGAGACCTGCACGCTCTTTCCAGGGGATCTGATCCTCACGGGCACGCCCTCGGGCGTCGGTTTGGGGCAGAACCCGCCGGTGTTTTTGTCAGTGGGGGATGTCGTGCGGATCGAGATCGAGGGGCTGGGGGTTATCGAGCATGGGGTGGGTTGAGCATCAACTTTTCGCGCCCCAACCCTTCATTTTGTGAAGTGGTATAGGCGTTTGAGAACGTGGCCGCGACGGAGGCAGGCCGCCCCCTCAGTGGCTCTCGAGCACCCGGTCGATCATCCCGTACTCCAAGGCCTGCTCGGCGGTGAAGAAGCGGTCGCGCTCCATGTCGCGGCGGACCTCCTCCTCGGCGCGGCCGGTGTGGGCAGCGTAGATCTGGTCGATGCGCGCGCGCACCTTGAGGATCTCGCGGGCGTGGATCTCGATGTCGGTGGACTGGCCTTCGAACCCGGCGGAGGGCTGATGGATCAGGATGCGGCTGTTGGGCAGGCAGGCCCGCTTGCCCTTGGTGCCACCCGCCAGCAGCAGCGAGCCCATCGACATCGCCACGCCCACGCACATCGTCGCGATGTCGGGCTTGACGAAGTTCATCGTGTCGTAGATCGCGAGGCCCGAGTAGATCGAGCCGCCGGGGGAGTTGATGTAGATCGCGATGTCCTTCTCGGGATCCTCCGCCTCGAGGTGCAGCAGCTGCGCCACCACGAGGTTGGCGACCTGGTCTTCGATCGGCGTGCCGAGGAAGATGATCCGCTCGTTGAGCAGCCGCGAGTAGATGTCGAATTCCCGTTCGCCCCGCGCGGTGCGCTCGACGACCATCGGGACGAGTTGCATGTCCATGGGGGCCACCCTAGCGTGCCGCCCGCGGCGATGCCGACATAATGCTTCAAGAGGGTGGCGCAGCCGACCGAAAGGCCGGCGAGCGGGCCCCTCGTCTTTGAATCAGCCCATGTTCCCCCTGAACCTGCCGAACGTCCTGACCGTATTGCGGATCATGCTGGTCCCGGTGCTGGTCGTCGCCCTGCTGGGCAACACACCGTCGGGCGACGTGCTCGCGGCGGTGGTGTTCGCGCTGGCCTCGCTGACCGACTTCGCCGACGGCTACCTCGCGCGCACGCGCGGGTCGATCACGACCTTCGGCAAGCTGATGGACCCGCTCGCCGACAAGCTGCTGATCGTCGCCGCGCTGCTCTCGCTCGTCTCGCTCGGGCGGCTGGCGGCGTGGGTGGCGATGGTGATCATCACCCGCGAGTTGGCGGTCACGGTGCTGCGGATGGGCGCCACCCAGGCGGGTGTGGTGATGGCCGCCAGCATGTTCGGCAAGGTCAAGACCTGCATGCAGATCGCCGCGATCCTCGCCGTGATCGCCGTGCCCGGCAAACCGCTGTGGGTGGCGCTGCTGCTCTACCTGAC
>CAYNGQ010000498.1:0-5053 GCA_964396735.1 uncultured Solirubrobacteraceae bacterium
GAAGGACGCCGAGCGTCACGTTGAACTCGCCGCGCTCGATGGCGCTGAAGTAGCTCCGATCGATTCCTGCCGTCAGCGCGAGGCGTTCCTGAGAGGTGCCCTGCTCCTCGCGGATTGCGCGCATGGCATCGCCGAGCGCCAGTTGAGCGGACGTTGGAGGTTTCCCCTTCGGCATCGTCTGGAGCGTCGCCCATTGACGTGCGAATATCCACGGAGTATAATTCCCATCGTATACGTCAAAGTGCCCCCGCGCCGGTTGCACGGCCGGGGGCGTGGCACCGAGAGCGCGAACTCCCGGCACGCCAGCCAAGCTACCAACAGTCGGGCAGCGCGGCTTCCTTGCCAGAGCAGTTCTCCCGGGCCTCCAACAACAAGGAGGAACCGAAGATGACACGCAGGATGAGCAGGGCGCAGAAGTTGTGGATCGCCGAACGGGCCATCATGTTGCAGGTGCTCCGCGACGACCACCCGGAGCGGTGGACGCTGGAGGAGTTGACGCAGGAGATCGAGGACATGCCCGCCGAGATCGTCGAGGAGGCCGTGAGACGCCTGGGGGGTGTGGGCGTGGTCGTGCTCGGCGAGGACGAGTGCAAGGCGTCGAAGGCCGCGAGGCGTATCGACGCGCTGGGACTGATTCGATATGAGCGCCTACAAGGTCGAGCGTGCGCGGCTGCTGAAGGCGTTCGGAGAACAACTGCGCACCCTGCGCGAGCAGCGGAATCTCGCGTAGGAACGCCTCGCGGAAGTCGCCAGCCTCCATCGCAACGAGATCGGTGTGCTTGAGCGGGGGCAGGGCGAGCCGGGCCTGCTCACGTTGCTGATCCTCGCCGACGCGCTGGAGGTCCCGCTGAGAGGGCTGACACAGAGGGGGTGTCCCCGCCGAGCGAGCGCAGACCTGCGAGACATTCCAAGGGAGCACACGGCTGCGAGGCGGTGCAGCGATGACGCGCCGGTGGGCAGAGGACTGTGGACATGACGACCGAAGGGGGCAAGTGATGGCACGGCCAGCAACAGGCCAAATAGTCGAGCGTGCGGACGCGACCGAAGCGATCCGCCGCTCCCTGCGTTTCCGCGCCGGCGGACGGCGCCACACGGTGCCACTCGGGGTCGTCTCCCGCGCGGACGCCGAGCGGGAGCTTGCGTGCGTCATGGCAGACGTGGCGCGCAGCCTGTGGAAACCGCCCACGGAGGCCCAGTCGAGGTCGAGGTCCCGACGTTCCACGTCTTCAGCGAGGAATGGTGGCTCCGCAACGAGAAGCGGTTCGCCACGAAGACCCGGACGGATTACCGCTGGCGGCTGGAGGCCCACCTGCTGCCGTACTTCGCGGAGCTGTGCTTGGACGCGATCACGTTCGACACGGTGGAGCGCTATATCGCCGCGAAGCTCGCCGAGGACAAGCCGCTCTCGCCCCGGTCGATCAACATGACGGTGATCCTGCTCGGCGCGATCCTGGAGGGCGCGGTGGAGCGGGAGCTGATCGCGCGCAACCCCACAAAGAGGAAGGGCCGCAGGGTCCGCGAACGGGCGCCCAGCCGCTCCTACCTGGAGACGGCGGAGCAGATCGCGGCCCTGCTGGACGCGGCTGGCGAGTGGACCGCGAGGCCACAAAGAAGCGCCGTCACGTCGAGCGACGCGCGATGCTCGCCACGCTCACGTTCGCGGGGCTGCGGATCGGCGAGCTGTGCGCGCTGCGCTGGCGCGACGTGGACCTCGCCGCCGGGTGGCTGCACACCGGCTCTAAGACAGAGGCGGGCTACCGGGTCGTGAAGATTCGCGGGGCGCTCCGGGACACTCTGCTCGACCTGCGCGCACGATGGCCGCAGGCAGATCAGGATGCCTATGTGTTCGCCACGCGCAGCGGCGCTCGGATGAGTACGGACAACGTGCGCTCCCGGACCCTCAAGGGTGCCGTGGAACGCGCAGACACGAACCTTGCGGCGCGGGGCCTGCCACCGCTGCCGAACAAGCTCACGCCGCACTCGTTGCGACGAACGTTCTGCTCGCTGCTGTACGCGCTCGGGGGAGGACCCCGGAGTGGTCATGGACGAAATGGGACACACCGATCCGGGCCTCGCGCTGCGTGTATATCGCCAGTCGATGCGTCGCGGCGAGGAGGAGAAGGCCGCGCTACGCGCGCTGATCGAGGGTGGTCATTGGGCGATATGGGCGAACGGGCCGATATTAAGCCTTCGGAGACCGCCGAGCGGAAGGCCGCTTAACGAGAAAACCCCGCGATTAGCAGGGCTTTCTCGAAAGCGGATGATGGGACTCGAACCCACGACCTTCTGCATGGCAAGCAGACGCTCTAGCCAACTGAGCTACATCCGCGTGGGCCGATCATTCTAGCCGGCCATACGGCATCGCGTCCTCTGGAGTGCCGCACCTGCCCGACCCCAAGAGCTCTGTGGAAGGCAGCCACCGCGCCCGCGCCCAGAGGCCGGGCACCGCTCCCGCCGGCTTCACGCGGCAGGGCGCTCGCTGAACTCGCCCGCGCGGATGCGCTCCGCGAGCCGCGCTGACTCGTCGCGCACCATTGTGCCGTCTGGCAGCTCGACCACGGGCAGCACCTTTTGACCGCTGCGCTCGATCAGATCGGTACGCCTGCCGCGAATCGCGGAGTGCTTGACGATCTCGTACTCGATCCCCGAGTCCTCGAGCGCCTTCTGCACCCGCCAGCAGGGATGCGGTCCCTTGATGAACATGAGGCCGCAGCGATGCAACTTGACGGCCATTGGCACCTCAGGAAACTTCCAACCGGACCGACAGGGACATGGCAGGATCATACTGGGAGATTGACGGGATCTTCCCCCTCTCTCTCCCCTCCCAGGAGCTCAACCGAGCGCAGCCTCCACCTTGCGACGGAACTCCGACGGATTGATCGCCGGGTAGCGGGAGTCGGTCTGGACATCCCCCTGTAGACAGATCGTTCGCGAGGCCCACCGGCCAGGTCATCAGTGAGCCCACCGGGCAGGTCATCAGCGAGACCCACAAACAGCACATTTTGGACCGCGGTCCAAAGGCACGAAGGGCGCGATGGGCCAATATCGACCCATGACTCGCTCACTCTCCCACTCGATGCCCAGCACTCCACGCCGGTTCCTGCTGTTGCCCGAGGAATCGCTCGCTGCTCCCGGACGGGGGCCCCGGATACGGCGCTACAGATTGGCCAGCGTCGCGCGACGCTCCGGACCAGGCGCAGGCGATCGTTCTCCCCGTCGGCCCACGGCCGACGGGGAGGGGCAGTAGCCACGCCGCGGTCGTCCCCCACGGTAGGCTCCGCGAATGCTGCGGCACCCCGCCGCGCCTGACTCCGGGAGCCACCGATGGAAGTGCCGATCCATCTGCTGCACGACGCAGCCCAGTCGCCGAACTACGCGACGCCCGGCTCGCACGGCTTCGACCTGTGCACCGCCGAAGACGCGGAGATCGCACCCGGGGAGATCGCGCTGGTGGGCACGGGGCTGGTGATCGCCACACCACCCGACTGGTGCCTGCTGGTGTGCCTACGCTCCTCCACGCCGCGGAAGTTCGGCGTGATCCAGCCGCACGCCGTGGGGATCATCGACGAGGACTACCGCGGCCCCGCGGACGAGGTGCGGCTGCAGCTGTTGAACTTCACCGCCTCCCCCACGACGATCCCCGCGGGCAGCAGGATTGCGCAGGGGGTGTTCGTGCGCGCCGGCCGGGCGCGGTGGAGCGTGCACGATCCCGCCGAGCACAGCCGCGGGGGCTTTGGCAGCACCGACGGGTAGGACCCAGCCGAGCGCCCGCGGGTGGCCCGGGCCCGAAAAGTCGAGCGTTGGCGGACCGATCGGCGGGTAGAACACTTGCGGGCACTCGGCATAAAGCTCAAGCTTGTATTTCAATCATCCGATGCCTGCCAAGATTCATTCTGACCACACTGATCGCGATGGATGGAACAGAGCCAAAGCTCCAGAAAGCAAAAACCAGCGGCCCTTTGGAAGAATGACGAAAAGATGACGGAGAGCTACCGATACCTCCCCGCCGACATCCCGGTACCGATCGACGACGGTGCCGCCGACCACCTGCGAGGGATGGAGATGCCGAGCGTAACGCTCAGCTCGACGCTCGGCGAGCGGCTCGACCTCGCCGCCGCCACCGAGCGCCTCGCCGTGGTGTATGTCTACCCGCGCACGGGAGTGCCGGGCCTACCGCTGCCCGAGGGATGGGACGAGATCCCGGGCGCCCGCGGCTGCACGCCGCAGAGCTGCGCCTTCCGCGACCACGTGCTGGAGCTTGCGGCCTACGGAGCCTCGGTGCTCGGCCTGAGCGCCCAGTCGCACGAGGAGCAGCGGGAGTTTGCTGGCCGCGAGCACATCCCCTACCCGCTGCTGAGCGATCCCGACCTGCAGCTGGAGCACATGCTGGGGCTGCCCACGTTCGAGGCAGCCGGCCAGAGCTTCTACCGGCGCCTCACCTTCATCGCCCATCAACGGCGTATCGCGAAGGTGTTCTACCCGGTGTTCCCGCCGCACCGCAACCCCGCCGAAGTGCTCGACTGGCTGGCGGATCAGCCGATCTAGTTTAGGACCCGACAGGCTGTGCCGCCGTGAGCTCTGCGGACTCCGGCGCGGCGTCCTCGATCCCCCGCAACGTCACCATCCGCGTGGCGAGCGGGATCGCGAACAGCACGACGCCCGCCATCGCCAGGAAGGCGGCGAGCGGGTGGTGGACGAGCGCCTGCACGAGCAGCGCGACCACCAGCCCGCCGAGGTTGCCCGCCATCCACACGATCGCCCCCGCGGTGCCCGCCGCGGGGCCGGCGAGTCGCTCGGCGACAGTCATCAACACCGGCAGCGCGGGGAGCAGCACCGCCCCCATCGCCACCATCACCACCGCCCGCCCGGCGATCCCCGGCAGCACCCCCAGCGCGACACTGCCGAGGCAGCCGGCGACGATCACCGCCGCCATGAACCGGCGCTCCGCGCCGCGGGCCGCGATCACCGCGGGCAGCACCGCGCAGCCCACGACGCCGGCGACGATCATCCCCACCAGCAGCGCGCCGGCGGCGGTTTCGGAGATGCCGGAGGG
>CAYNGQ010000499.1:0-6732 GCA_964396735.1 uncultured Solirubrobacteraceae bacterium
GGCCCGCGTCGACCGGCTCCTCGAACGTGGCGAACACCCTGGCGACCTCGCCGGTGGAGGTGATCACGACGGCCACAACCACCCGTGGCTGCACCGCGAGCACCTCGACACGGCGGATCGTGGCGGTGCTCGCCGACGGAGCAGAAACGACCGCGAGCAGGTCGGTCACCTGCGATAGCGTCTCGGTGGTCGCCCGCATCGCCTCCTCCACCTCCTGGCGCGTCAGTGAGAGATCGAGGCGCGGCGCCGCCACCAGGCCCTTGCCAGAGGCAAGCATCCGGTCCACGACGTAACGCTGACCGGCATCGGTGGGGACGCGCCCCGACGAGGTGTGCGGATGCGCGAGCAGACCCTGCTCCTCGAGCAGCGCGAGCTCGTTGCGTACGGTGGAGGCCCTGCAGTCGAGCTCCGGGTCGGCGGCGATCGCCCTCGATGCCACCGGCTGGCCCGCCAGCAGGTAGCCCTCCACCACCTTGCACAGGATCAGCTCCTGCCTGGCGGTCAACATAAGTCGATTGTACGAGCCGCCGGGGAGACGACTCTCGCGACTCAGATCGTCAGCTCGGCCTCGGCGTTGCGGATGATCTCCTTCTCCCCCTGCACCGCCACCGTGTCGATCAGCGCCTTCCCGTCGTGCGCCTCGCGCACGGTGCCGGTGACGACCACCTCCTGCTCGGGGACGCCCATCCCGCGGAACTGCACCGCGAGGCGCCGCAGGTGCTCGGGGCCGCCCGCAGCCTCCGTCTGGGCGCGGGCAACCTGCGCCATCGACCACAGCCCGTGCAGGATGCGCCCGGGCAGGCCCACCGCGCGGGCGAACTCGTCGTCGACGTGGATCGGGTTGAAGTCGCCCGAGGCGCCCGCATAGCGGACAGTGAGGTACTTGTCGGGCGTGATCTTCAGCTCGGGAATCTGTGCTCCCGCGGTCAGCTCAGCCATTTGCGCGCTCCTCGAAGCCTGGATCCACCGATAACGGGCTGAGCATCCGGTATCGGGGACCGAGCCAGGGGCAATTGACCGAGCATCCGTAGGGTGACCCCTCGGAGCGAGGGCAATTGGTCCTGGCGATGCGTCATCCGGTGCCGGTGCGACCCCGGGATCGGTGGATTCAGGCTAAGGTCGGCCATTGCTCACACTCCTCGGACGATGTTGGTCCACGTGCCGCGGCAAACTTGCTCGCCACGCTGGTTGGTGGAGATCGACTCGAACACGTAGAAGCCCTTGTCCTTGTGCTCGTAGATCTCCTTCACGCTCGCGGTGGTGGTGATTTCATCGCCCGCCACCACCGGGGGGCCCCACTCGAACTCCTGCCCCCCGTGCACCATCATCGGGAAGTTGATTCCGATCTCGGGATCGAAGATCGGCGGCCCCACCGAGGGTGCGGAGTACACCACCGCGAACATCGGCGGCGCCACCACGTCGGCGTAGCCGGCGGCGCGCGCCGCCTCCACGTCGAGGTGGACGGGGTTGGTCTCGCCCACCGCCCTGGCATACTCCTTGATCTTCTCGCGGCCCACCGCATACACCATGGGCTCGTACTTCTTGCCGACCGCTTTGTCGTTCACTGGCACCTGTTCGGATCTCCTTGCACGGGGAGGGTTCGGCGCGGCAGTCTATGGCATACAGATCTTTAAATGCGAAAAGCGGCCCGGGGCCGCCTGCGGGGGTTGTGTGGGATGTGGGTGTGTGGATGTGCTGGCAACCCGTCGTACTGCGAATGACCCATCGTGCGGTGAGTAACCCAGCGTGTGCGTCGGCCACATTGGGGACCGTCAAAAAAACCGTGGGGCACCGGCAGCCCGGCGCCCCACGGCATGCGTCACGACTCCGAGGCAGCTAGAAGACAAGGTCGATTTCGCTGCCGGCGCCGGCACCCACGAGCTCGTGCTCGTCGCTCTCCGCGCCGTCCTTGTCCTGTTGGCCGAACGGGGGATGCTCACCGGAGGCGAGTGTCTCCCCGCTTCGGTCGCCCTGATCGCGCGTGGCGGGCCGCTCCAAGAACTGGACAGTCTCGGCCACCACGCTCACCGCCTGGCGCTTCAGTTGCTCGGCGGTTTCCCACTCGCTCCACTCCAGGCGCCCATCGATCGCCACGAGGCTGCCCTTGTGCATGTAGCGGGCCACGTTCTCCGCCAGCCCGCCGAAGGCGGCGACGTCGAAGAAATGAGGACGCTCCTGGTATTCGCCCTCGGCGGTGCGCCGGATACCGTTGCACGCGATCCTGATGTTGCAGACGCTGTAGCCGGAGGGCAGCTCGCGCAGCTCCGGGTCCCGCGTGAGACGACCTACCAGCACGACGCGGTTGATGTTTGTGTACGACATAACTTCGTCTCCTTTGCTGTAAGCCACTGCCCCGTCAGAGAAGTTACGCGCTGCTTGGGACGGTACGCTCGCTCGGGGCGCCGAATTGCTCCGGGAGCGCGTCGAGCGGGACCACGACCACCCGCTCGTGGGCCTGCGCACGGTCGATCGCGCGCAGCACCGCGCGCTCGACCTCGGGCGGGGCGAGGTAGAGCACGCCCGCCACGCAGCGCGCCCGCGCCCACGCCCGGCAGATCGCCACCAGACGCTCTGGCGCCTTGACGGTCAGCTCCACCTCCACCGCCACCGGTGGACCGGCTTGCGCATCGAGCGGCCATAGCACCAGGTCAGGGTGGTGGCGCGACCCCCGCTCGTCCCGCCGACCGATGCCAACCTCGGCACTGGCGAGCGCGCAGCGGCGCTCGCGCTCCTCGCCGCGCAGCTCCCGCTCGCCCTGCACTCGATGATCGGGATAGCAGCGCTCGAGGGCCGCCGCGACGCGCGCGCACTCGATCAGGTGCAGCGCGTTGGAGGCGCTCACCGTGCATGGGTCGAGACCTCGCACATCGGCCTTTCGTAGGCCGGCACGTGTAACCGTATACAGCGCCGGGTGACCGGTCAGTGGGCGCCAGCGCTTCAGCAGCCGCTCACCCTCGGCTACACCCAGCCGGCCACGCGCCGAGGCGAGGCTGACGCCCAGATGCATGGCCACGGCCTCCGCCGTGACCGCGCCCATACCTGCCGCCCAGCGCACGATCGCGGTGCGGTCGAGGGCCGCTCGCGAGTTGTCGCGGTGGTGGTGTTGGGGTTGGTCGTTGTGGTGGTGGTCGTGGTGGGGTTGGTCGTGGTGGTTCTGGTGATCGTGGTGGTGGTGGTGGGGTTGGTCGCAGTGATTCTGATGGTTGTTGCTGTGGGCGTCATGATCGTGGTTGGTGTCGATCTTGGTGTCGGTGTTTGCAGAGACCATCGTGTGGTCCTCCTTGCGTTGTCGTGATCAGTGTTCGCGATCGGGCGAGTGCATCCGCGCGATCGCGACGCTGCGTGGGCTGCTGAGCCGGACCACCGCCGCGTGGCCAGTCGGGAGGCTCATCACCTCTTCGGGGCCGACCAGGGGCTCGCTGACCCGCGTGCGAGTTGTTCGACCGTCGCTGCTGACCGTGGTGCGCCACGCTCCTCTGCTGCCGGCCAAACGCGCGATCAGCTCAGCTGACGCCGGAACCGCCTGGCGGTGGGCAATCACGCTGGTGAGGTTGCCCAGCACCTGCTCCTGCAGCATCTGGTGGCCGGGGAGGCGCAGGTCGGAGAGCTCCTGGGTGCCCAGCAGCAGGCTGATCCCCGCCGAGCGTGAACGGGCGAAGAGGCCGGCGACGTGCTCGGCGGCGATCGCGGAGAACTCGTCGATCGCCACCACGCACCGCGCCGGGCGATCCTGCAGCGCCGAGACGACCGTCTGGAGGTCCTGCACGATCGCCGACCCCAGCATCTGCGCAAGCAGCGGCCGGGAGTCGGCGCTGAGGTCGAAGTACACCACCGCCCCACTCCGCACCGCCTCCAGCAGCTCGATCGAATCCGCGTCCGGCGTGGCGGGATCGAGCCAGGGCCCCACGTCGGACTCGGCCATGATCGCCAGACGGTCGCGCACACCAGTCAGATCGCTGCGCTGACGAGTGGTGAGCGAATCCAGATAGGCCTGCGCCGCCCGCGCCTGCTCCTGGGGGAGCTCACGCGCGAGCAGCTCGAGACCCGCGGGATCGAGCGCCTCGACTAGGCCGGTGAGGCTCACCTCACAACCGGCGGCGCGCAGCGCGCGGACGGCGTGGCCGAGGTAGCGCTGCGCCTGGCGCTGGTAGTGGGGCTCGGTGAAGCGCTCCCCGGCGAGCGCCTTGTCGGCGAGCTCCGTCTCGCCGCCACGCGCGTAGGGGTTGTACACGGCCGGCCCCTGCGGCGTCCACACGTAAAAGGCCTTGCCCGCCGCTCGCGCAGCGCGGTGCAGCCGCTCACGCAGCCCCCTGTCGCCCTTCGGGTCCACCACGATCGCCGACATCCCATACGCGATCGCCAGCGTGGTGATCCACGCCTGGGTGAACGTCTTGCCGGAGCCCGTGGCACCCGCCACCAGGGTGTGGGTGCCACCGCCATCGCTGCCGAGCTCGATTGCCACCGAGCGTCCACGGCGGTCCACGCCGACACTCAGATGGCTGCCGCGCCATAGGCGCTCGCCCCGCCCACCCGCGATGCGAGCGTTTGCGAGCCACGAGCCCAGCCGACCGGCGCTGTCGCGGTCGACCAGCCACGAATGCACGCCCCGCCGACGAGCGTGGTCGCGGCCGACGAGCGACGAGCGCATGCCGTGGATGCCGGCGCGCAGGGCGTCGAGCGGGGTAGTGCGCTCCGCGGCGATCTCCGCGAGATCGGCGCCGGCCTGCAGGTCTTCGCCGTGCCAGCGGCGGCCGCGGACGGCGGCTCCGAGCGTGGCTACGCCGAGCGTCGTCGCCTCGCCCGCCAGCGGGGCGCGGGCGAGCATGACGAGCGCGGACGCACCCGCCGCCCAGCTCCAGTGCAGGTGCCAGCGGCGCATCAGGCGCGCCGCGAGCAGACCGAGGAGCACGCCGATGACGACGTGCACCGTTGTACCCACCAACCACTGGGCGAGATGCGCCAGCGGGGCCAGGGGGTCGGCTTCCCGATTGAGGGTTGTTTCGTTCGATGGGGGCATGTGCCCTCCTTTCGCTCTCGACGGAGCACCCGGCCGAGCCGAGTGCGGGGTTAACGAGCGACGGCGAGCCCTGGGGCTCGCCGTCTGGTGCGCTGTATGTGGCTCGCGAGTCCGAGGACCCGCACAGCGGGTGCTTCGTGATGGATGCACGTACCGTCGGCTCGGAGGCCGGCGGGCTGCGTGGCTCAGATCAGGCGGTAGCCGATGCCGCGCACATTCACCACCCATTGTTCGTCGCCCTCCGCGCGCAACTTGCGCCGCAGACGACTGGAGTGGGAGTCGAGCGTACGGGTGGCCACCGGTATGGGGTAGCCCCACACGGCGCGCAGCAGCTCTCCCTTGGCGAACACCCGCTGGGGCTCGTGTGCGAGATGCACGAGCAGCTCGTACTCGAGGCGACGCAATCGCAGTACGCGTCCGTGAAGACTCACCGCGTGCGCATCGAGGTCGATCGCAAGCGGTCCCACCTCCACCCGCCGGGCGCCACGGCCGCCCGCGGCGCGCAGCAGCAAGGCGCGTAGACGAGCCCGCAACTCCAGGTATCGGGGAGGCCGTGCAAGGAAGTCGTCGGCACCCGCATCGAAGGCCCGCAGCAGGTCGGACTCCCCGACATGGTGGCCGATCACGATCACGGGCAGCGCCACCGGCCAGCAGCGGTCATCGCCGTGCGCCAGCAGGCCACCGCCACGGATCTCCAGCAGCAGCTCGAGCGCCGATCTCGGCGTGTCCAGCTCGCCGAGCAACACGATCCGCGGCGGGTCGGTGCGGGCGAGGACCCGCGCGTGCTCGGCGGTGCGCCCCAAACGGACGTGGTAGCCGTCGGCCACAAGCTGCTCCACCAGCGGGCTCGCGACCCGCTCGTCGTGCTCCACTACCAGCACCGCACGCTCCGTGCGATCACAGTCGTGGTCGGCGGTCAAAGCTCGACCTCCCGGGGGCTGATGCCAAGACCGTCGCGCGCGATCACGGCGAGCACCTCACTGTGGATCCACGGCGTGGGCTCGCCGTCGCCACCGCCCTCCGGCGAGATGCCGACGCGGCGGGAGAGCCAACTGGTCTCGCCGCTGCAGTGGCCTTTGCCGTCGCGCTTGACCCGCCCGCAGCGGTGGGCGATCTCGCTGAGGCTGAGCCCCTGAGTGCGCATCGCGTGCAGCACCGCCCGGCGCAACCCCCGGTTGAGCACGATCCGGCTGGCGTCCAGACGCTGCAGCTCGGAGCGCAGCACCGCCACCGACACCGCGTCATCGTCGTGATGATGCGCCAGCGCCCTGACGGTGAGCGCGCGGACCGGTTCGTAGCCCTCCATGCACGCGACGGCATCGCGCACGCTCTCGGGCTGTGGATCGCCGCGGCGCTCGGGCCGAAGACCGGCACCATGCTTGGGCTGAAGATCGCCGGCACGCTCGGGCCGAAGCTCGCCGCCACGCTGAGGCCGGAAACTATGACCGCTCTCAGGCTGGGAGTCGCTCGCCGGCCGACCCAGGCCGAGCCCAAGCTCTGCTGAGACGCCCTCCCGTCGGCACCAGCGCAGCTCCGGGATCGATAGGCCGGTGGCGAGCGGCTGCAGCCGGTGGCGGCAGCCACGGCGGTCGCGCAGCTCCACCATCCCCAGCGGCGGGAGCCGATCGAGCTCTTCGACCTCTCGCGGCAGGCAGCCCTCGGAGAAGGGGGCCGTGAGGAGATCCTCAGGAGCAAGCGGCCGGCAGCGGCGCGGG
>CAYNGQ010000500.1:0-1828 GCA_964396735.1 uncultured Solirubrobacteraceae bacterium
CTCGTCGCGCTCGGCAGTATGGCGGTAGAGGCGGTGCAGGCGGCAGAGATGCTCGCGCGGCTGGATATAAGCGCCGCAGTCGCAGTGGTCGCCAGCGTTCAGCCTGCGCCGATTGAGGATCTCACCCAGCTGCTGGGGGAGGTCCCGAATGTGGTCACGATCGAGGCCCACTATTGCACTGGCGGGCTGGGATCGTTTGTGGCTGAGGTGATCGCCGAACGGGGGCTCTCCTGCCGGCTCGTGCGGCACGCGGTTACAGAGATGCCGCGTGGCGTGACAGGAACGAGTTCTTATCTCAATCAGGTCCACGGCCTCACCGCCCGCGCTGTGACCGAGTCGGTTGCCACCATGCGGAGTCGCGCATATGGCTGAGCCGCCGGGTGACCCGCGGACGATCTCTGTAATCCTGCCGGTCCACAACCAAGCCGATCACATCGACGGCGTCACCGCGGGCTATCTGGCCGTCATGCGGCGCTTGCGCCTCGAGGCCGAGTTGGTGCTGGTCGCCAATGCGTGCACCGACACGTCAGTTGAAGTCTGCCAGCGCATCGCCGAGCGCAACCCGCAGGTGCGGGTACTAGAGCAGGAGGCGGGCGGCTGGGGGCGAGCCGTGCGCAGCGGCCTCGCCGGGGCCCGCGGCGACCTTCTTTGCTACACCAACTCCGCCCGCACCTCGCCAGAGATCTTCGCACTCATGCTCTCCTATGCGCGCGCCTATCCGCACGTGGTGTTGAAGGCCACCCGCAGGATCCGCGACACGCTCGTCAGGCGCGCGGGGTCGCTGCTCTACAACCTCGAGTGCAGGGCGCTGTTCGACTTGCCGACGTGGGATGTCAACGGCACGCCCAAGCTGTTCCCCCGCTCCTTCCAGCGGCTGCTCGAACTGCGCAGCAGCGGCGACCTGATCGACGCCGAGTTCATGCGCGCATGTCACCAGCAGGACTATCCGGTCATCGAGGTTCCGCTGCTGGCGACTACACGCCTGGGCGGAAGATCGACTACGAACTACCGCTCGGCCGTGCGCATGTACCGAGGAGCGATCGCGCTGCGTCTGCAAAAGGGATCCCGGTGAGCGTCGGCGTCGAGAGCCCGTCGGCCAGCCGCTGGGCCACGGACGACGCGGCGTGGCGCGATCCCGAAGAGGTGGTCGGCGGGCGCCGGCGGACCGCCCCGATCGATCGTCGACTGCTCGACATTCGGGTGCGGGGAGATTGGTGGGGCGTGCTCGATCGACTCGACGCTTGTCTCGTGGTCTCGCGCGAGTACGAGCACATGCTGCTCGCGCTGAGCGTCGCACCCGAGGGTCCGCGGCAGAGCTACATGTCGCTGCCGCACCCCTCCGGGCTCGCCTTCGACCGCGCGGCCGAGAAGCTGTACGTCGCCAGCACCCGCAACCCCAACCAGTTGTACCTGTTCGCACCGGCCCCGGGCAACGGCAAAAGCAACGGCGCCGATCACGATGAGCGACCACTGATGCCGGTCTCGGCGAGCTTTCTACCTGGCCGTCTCTATATGCACGACCTCGCGCTCATCGGTGGGGTGCTACACGCGAACGCCGTCGGCCTCAACGCGGTCGTGCGCCTCAGCGGCCCGGGCAAGTGCGAGCTGGCGTGGTGGCCACGAGCGATCGAGCGGGACGGCCGGCCCGACCTATCGCGCAACTACCTCCAACTCAACTCGATCGCGGCAGGTGCCGACTTGGCGTCGTCTTTCTTCACAGCTTCCACCGGGGAACCCTCTAGGCGCCGCCCCGGGCACCGTAACTTCCCCGTCGACAGGCGCGGTGTGATCTTCTCGGGCGCAACCCGCGAGCCAATCGCACGAGGGT
>CAYNGQ010000501.1:0-2038 GCA_964396735.1 uncultured Solirubrobacteraceae bacterium
GTCGACCGCCAGCACCGCGACGCCCCTCGCCATCCCCTCCAGCAGCACGATGCCGAACGGCTCGGGATCGGATGCATTGACAAGAATGTCCATCTGCTCGATATATGGTCCGGCGTCTGGAACCTGTCCGGTCAGCGTGACCGCGCCGTCAAGCCCCAAATCTGCAACCAGCGGCCGCAGCGAGGCGGCGTACTCGGAGGAGAAGCCGTAGGCATCGCCGCCCACGATCACCGTGTGTAACTCATGCCCGCGCTCGCGCAACAGCGCCTGCGCGCGCAGCAGCCGGTCCTGGCCCTTCCACGGCTGCAGGCGTCCCACCAGGCCGACCACGGCAGCTCCCGGCGCAGGTTGCAGAGCA
This sequence comes from uncultured Solirubrobacteraceae bacterium, assembly GCA_964396735.1. Lineage (GTDB taxonomy): Bacteria > Actinomycetota > Thermoleophilia > Solirubrobacterales > Solirubrobacteraceae > Palsa-744. The sequence goes on from CAYNGQ010000501.1 coordinate 359, forward strand.
GCGCGCTCCGGCTGGGGAGGTGGCACTGGGGAGCCGGCGGCGACCACGAACGTCGGCCGCCGCGGGGTGAGCTGAGCCTGCGCTCGCGCGGCCGCCTCGGAGTAGCAGCCGACCGCGGCGGCGGGCAGCGCCGTCGCACAGCGATCCAGCCAGTGGCCGGTAGGAATCAGCTGCTGCCACCACACCACGCGGTCGGCCATCCCCGCGAGCATCGCCGCGGGAGCGCCGTAGAGCTGCGTTTTCGCCGCCCAGTTGAGGATCACGTCGGGTCGGCGGCGGCGCATCATCCGCGCCAGCCGCACGACGGTCGCAGCCCAGCGATGCGCCTCACGCAGGCGCCCGGCCGGCAGCACCGTGACCCGCAGACCGGCTTCGCTCAGCTCCCGCGGCCACGGCCCCGGCTCGAAGAAGACCGGTTCGAGCACGTGGCCGTGCTCGCGGGCGCCATCCAACGCCATCTGCAGCATCGCCTCGGCCCCACCCAGTCGCTGACCCCACGGCAGCGTAATCAGGATGCGCACTCAGCCGCCTTCACCAATTGGAGCCCACCGCGATGGGCCTGCAAGCTTGTCAAGGGACTTCCCCAATTCTTTACATTCTCGGCCCAATTGACGCATCAACGACGAATTCCCCAAGACTTTACATCTGCTCACAAACAGACCAATAGCTTTGGCTCACGCTCGGTTGTGTGAAACCGGCCCCCCAGCCCGCGATGAGCAATATCTCCACCCCCACTCAACCGAGCGAGCGCCTCACGAGCCTTGTAACGCCGGGCGAGCATACCGGCTCGACCGCTCAGCCTCCGGCCCCTTTCACCACTTTTTCACCACATTCCCGGCAGGTGAGCATCGCGCATGACTACCTGCTGGTGATGCGCGGCGCCGAGCGCACGTTTGCGGCAATCGCCGACCTCTACTCGCACGCGCCGATCTTCACGCTGCTCTACGACGAGCAGGGCACCAACCGGCGCTTCGCGGGCCGTACGATCACGACCTCGCCCGCTCAGCGGTTAGGGGTTGGCCAGTCGAACTTCAGGCGGCTGCTGCCGCTGTATCCGTACGCCACCGGGCGCCTGCGACCGCCGGCGTGCGACGTGGTGATCAGCAGCAGCAGCGCCTTCGCCCACGGCATCCCCATCCCCGAGGGCGCCGTGCACATCTGTTACTGCTACACGCCCTTCCGCTACGCCTGGTACGAGGAAGCCTGCGCCCTCGGTGAGGTCTCGCCGCTGCTGCGTCCGCTGCTGCGTCGCCAGCTGCGCCGCATGCGCCGCTGGGATCTCGCCGCCAGCAGCCGGGTCGACGCCTACATCGCGATCTCCGAGCTCAGCCGTGAGCGGATCATGCGCTACTACGGCCGCGACGCCCCCGTGATCCACCCGCCCGTGGAGATCCACCGCTTTGCGCCGGGCACGCCAGGCGACGCCTTGCTGGTCGTCTCGGAGTTCGTGCGCCACAAGCGCCTGCACATCGCGCTCGAGGCCGCCCACCGCGCCGGGGTGCCGATCCGCGTGGTTGGCTCGGGACCCGACCACGCCGCGCTCAGGGAGGCGTACCCCAACGCCGAGTTCCTCGGACGCGCCAGCGACGAGGAGCTCGCGGAGCTGTACGCGAGCGCCCGCGCCGTCGTGGTGCCGAGCGTCGAGGAGTTCGGGATCACCGCCGTCGAGGCGCAGGCGGC
>CAYNGQ010000502.1:0-4001 GCA_964396735.1 uncultured Solirubrobacteraceae bacterium
CCAGCAGACGATCACCCCGACGAGGATGTACACCGCCGAGGTCAACCAATCGCGGATCGGTTCTTCGACGGAACTCCCCCCGATGCCGAAGACGGCGTGAGCGCCGGTCGCCGCGACCAGGGCGATCAGAACCGCTGTGACGATGCCCAACATGCGGCGCTCGCCGGGCCTGAGCGCCGAGTCCAGCGGCAGCAGTGACTTGCGCATGGCACGAATATCGGACGCCGTGGATATATCTTGACCGTCGGCATATCCGTGTAGTCCTATGTATCTCGAATCGATGCCGTCCGGGTCGGCGCCGAGGCGCGCCTCGGGCCGACGTGGGCTCTCACCAGCGGTGCTCAAATCCCTTCAGTTGCTGGATGCGGCCGTCCGGGTCCAGCAGCACCACCCCGGCTTGGGCGGCTCCACCCATGGCCGGCGTGGGCCCGTCGGTCGCCTGCGCCACGCGTCCAATCCAGGTGACCTGTGCGCCTCCCAGCGCGGCGAGCGCCGCCTCGGCTCGCCGGCGGTCGGCGGGCGCGATGCAGACGCACAGCTCGTAGTCTTCGCCGGCCCCCGCCGCCAGTCGCCATGCCGGCATTCCCAACTCGGCGGCGATCTCCGCAACCCCCTCGTCCAGCGGCAGCGCCCCGAGGTCGATCTCCACGCGCACGCCGCTCGCGCGGCCGATGTGGCCGGCGTCGGCCCCCAGACCGTCGGAGAGGTCGATCATCGCTCGCGCCCCGGCGGCCGCCAGCGCACGGCCCTCGGCGAGGCGGGGCACCGGGTGGCGCAGGCGGGCGAGCACGGCGTCCAGCGCCGATCTGACCGATCGCTTCGAGCCGGGCTCGTCCCGTGACACAGCCAGCGCCTCGGGCATCGCCCGTGCCTCGGGCACCGCGCGCCCCTCCAGCACCGCCAGACCGGCGCCGGCGCCGCCGAGGCGGCCGGTCACTCCAACCAGGTCGCCCGGTTGGGCTCCGTCGCGGCCGACGAGCTCATCCTCGGAATCGACCCAGCCGACGGCCGTGATCGACACCATGAGTGCCGGTGCCACCACAACGTCCCCACCGACGATCGTGACCCCTGTGGAGCGCGCGAGCGCGTGGGCGCCACCCACCAGCTCGAGCGCCTGCGCCTCGGTGAACCCCGGCGGCAGTCCCAGCATGAGATAGGCCTCGCCCGCCTCAGCGCCCATCGCCGCGAGGTCCGACAGCGCGGCGGCGAGCGCCCGGCCCCCCACCTGCGCTGGCGTCATCCACTCCTCGCCGAGGCGGAAGTGCACCCCCTCGATCATCGCGTCCACCGAGGTCACGCACACCGCCCGGGCGCGCACCACAGCGGCATCGTCGCCGATTCCGCGCAGCACCCGATCGTCGGTGCGATCGGCGCCGCGGCTCTGGTTGAGCTCGGCCGCGATCGCGTCGATCAGAGCGAGCTCGCTGCCGCGCCCGGACACGGTCACCGAGTCCTTCGAAGACGCCTGGCGAGGATCGGCATGCCTGCGCCGCCCGCCCTCAGACACGCCTCAGCGATGCCGGTAGACGATTCGCGCGCGGTCTAGATCGTAAGGGGAGAGCTCGCAACGGACGCGGTCGCCGGGGAGGATGCGGATCCTGAAGCGGCGCATCTTGCCGGCGACATGACCAAGCACAACGTGATCGTTGTCGAGCTTCACGCGGAACATCGCGTTCGGCAGCGCCTCGATCACCTCACCCTCGAATTCGACCTTGTCTTCCTTTGCCACGAGTGCGCACAACCTAGCACCAGGCGGTCATCACGGCGGCGCGGTGCCACCGCGTCGAGGTCGTCGCCCCGGCGCGGGGGTGCCACCGCGCCGGGGCCGTCACCCCGGCGCGGCCCCAGGTGATCGGGATCGTCACGGCGGCGCGGTGCCACCACTCGGGGCGCCTCCCGGATCGCCGCCGGCATTGGGAGTGCCGGTATTGGCCCTACCCGCCCCACCGGCGCCCGGGGTGCCAACACCCGGTTCGGTCTGTGCTTTGCCCGGAGCGGCAGGTTCGGCAGGTGATTTTTCTGTTGGTGCCCCGGCGCCCGCCTGTGGTTCGGTGCCTGCGGCCGGTGCTTCCTTGGCCACACCGGGAGCGGGGGTTTCCTTGCTGTGATGGGATTTGCCGTGGGCGTTCGGTGCGGCACTGTTGGCGGCACCGAGCCCGAAGTTTGGTTCGAGCCCCGTGCCGTGCGCACCAGACTGATCCATGGTCTCGAATTTGCCGAAGAACGGCCGGTACACCAGCGGTTCGGTCGGCTGGGGAAATTCCACGCAGGGCTTTCCTTCGGTCACCGCCGCCATGTAGTCATGCCAGATCACCGCTGGCAGCGCCCCACCCTGCTGTTCTTCGCCGTGGACGTCGGTCATCGGGACGCGTTCCTTGGGGTAGCCCATCCACACGACCGTCGCGTAGTCGGGCATGTAGCCGTCCAGCCAGGCGTCCACCAATTCGGTCGTCGTGCCGGTCTTGGCGGCCGTGGGACAGTCGATCGCCGAGCGGCCCGCGGTACCGATCGGGCTGGTCGTGTTTTCGTGGAGGATTTTCGTCTCCTCGGCGGTGATCCCGTTGGAGAGCACCTTCACACGGTGGGGCTGGCCCCAGCTCGAGTCCACTCGGCCGCCGGGGAACACGACCTTGGTGATCGCGATCGGCGTGTTGCGGTAGCCGCCGTCGGCCAGGGTCGCGTAGACGATCCCCATTTCCAGCGGAGTGACTCCGTATTCAAGGCCACCGAGAGCCTGAGAGGGATTACCGAGCAGATGGGTTTTGACCCCCATCTTGTACGCCATTTCGGTGATCGATTCCTCGCCGAGATCGGCAGCGAGCTGCGCGTAGACGGTGTTGTCCGAGCGAAGCGTCGCGGTCACGAGGTTCATCTCTTGATTCAGCGAGGTGCCCTCAAAGGTCTTGACTTCATAGTTCGGTTCCGCGGCCAGCCAGCCTTTGTACAGGGTGTGGGAGAGGTAGTAGGTGGTGTTGGGGTCCACGCCACGCGAAAGCGCGTCGGCGAGGTCGATCGCCTTGAAGGTCGAGCCTGGCTGGCGGTGGCCTTCGGAGGCGAGGTTGAACTGCGACTGCTCGTAGCTTTCGGACTCCGCCATCGTTTCGATGTAGCCGTTGTGGGGGTCGATCGTGACGATCGCCGACGCCGGGTCCCCGGGCTCGTCGAGCACTTCGGCGATCGCCTTGTGCGCCAGTTCCTGCTCGTGCAGGTTGAGCGTCGTGTAAACCTGCAAACCGCCCCGTTCCACTGTTTTGCGCCCGTAGCGCTGGATCAGCTGCTGGCGGACGTATTCGAAGAAGAAGCCTTCTTTTTTTTCTGAATAGAAGTCGCCATGGCGGACCTCCAGCGGCGCGCCCTGCGCGGCAGCCGCCTGCGCCGGGGTGATGTAGTGCAGTTCGGCCATCTTGCCCAGCACCTCGTTGCGCCGCTGGCGGGCCGCGGCGGGGTAGAAGAAGGGGTTGTATTCCGAGGGCGCCTGGGGCAGGCCGGCGAGCAGCGCGGCCTGCTCGAGGTCGAGCTGGGAGGCGGGCTTGTCGAAGAAGATCCGCGAGGCCGCCTGCACCCCGATCGCGGTCTGCCCGCCGACGGTGCCGTAGGGGACGCTGTTGAGGTAGCTGGTGAGGATCGCGCGCTTGCTGTGGTGTTCGTTGTATTCGAGCGCCAGCTTCGCCTCCGCGATCTTCTGCTTGAACGTGCGCTCGTCGCCGCCGAGGTAGAGGTTGCGCATCAGCTGCATCGTGATCGTGGACGCCCCCTGGAGCGCTTCGCCGTGCACGAGATCCTTGATGGCGGCCCGGAAGATCCCGGTGGGGTCGATGCCATCGTCCTGGTAGAAGCGCTGGTCCTCGATCGCAACGGTGGCATTGGAGAGGTTGGCGGGGATCTGCGCCCAGAGGATCGGCGAGCGCAGCTCGTTGGACTGGATGAATCCGAGACGCGTGCCGTCGGCGGCGAACACCTGCGAGGAGGCGCCTTCGACGATCGGGTGGCGCCCGGCGAGA
>CAYNGQ010000503.1:0-2878 GCA_964396735.1 uncultured Solirubrobacteraceae bacterium
GTCGCGCGGCTCAAGGAGCGTCCGGCATACCAACGCGCCAAAGAGCGCGAAGCTGGGGCGACGACAGCGCGCTGAGGGCTGCACACAACCTGGATAGGGGTGCTGGCCAACCAGCGCGGTTACGACTCGACTCCATACCACCCACAGTCTGCGATCGCCGCCTGGCAGTCGCTGGAGCGTGGGTGCTCGCCTCCCTACACTTCGCTGGAGGCCACGTGATGCCAGAGCCAGCGACGAGCAACGGCCACATCGAGCGGGCAAACACCCAGTTCTGGAATCCTCCCTCACTGGAGGAGCTGATGGCCGACGTCGCGCCACTGGAGCCAAACGAGCACTTCGACATCCCCAACTTGACCGACGAGGAGTGGGACGCGTTCGTGGAGGCGCTCGACGAGTGATCGCCACCGTTCTGCTCGGCAAACCCCCTCAACATCGAGACCGACACACGCGTAGACAGAATGTTGATTTCAGGCGAGTTCATCTATTGGGGCGGAAGCGGCCCGCGGATCCCCCGCGAGCTGCGCGCATTCGGACCCAAGCGCGAGGATATTTGCTGCAAGAGCCAGGGCGACAAGTGTCGCTTCAGCGACGCGATGGGTTCAGCAGCGGTGCGCTGGATCGAGGGGTTCGACAAGCGAGGGATACAAGGCCGGCCAGGACAGTGGCCGTTAGCGTGAGCACTTCCCCAGCCAAGACCAAAACTTGAGGTGGATGGACGAAGATTTCGAGGTCGATGACGACGATGTCCTCGTGGACGTTGCTGCCAAGTTTGATTGCCTGTCGCGCCATATAGATGCCCGGCTCGGCGGTCAAGATGTGATGGCTCGTGATGTGATCTACGTGCGCAGGCCGCGGGGTGGTGCGGGAGGCCGCTCAACCCGGCGGGGAGGCGCAAGCGGCTCCAACCTGGTGAGGACGTCTGTGGCGATGGCGCGAAAGACGCACAGGCATACGCCTTGTGGTTGCGCCGCCGAGCGATACATGACACCGTCGAATCCCTCGGCATGGAGCCGCTCACCGACCTGTTGGAATATAGGCCACTGTTCCCGCCCCGGTATCGCGTCAGGCAAGCCGAGCTCTGCAAGAGCACCATTCCCCGTGAGATCAGCGACGTTACGCAGGCTGATTCGGTAGCGCCACAGCTCGCGCGGCAGGCTGTGCAGCGGCTCAATCTCGTGCTCAGCGAGCCAGCGGTACCACTCGGCCCATACGGTCGCCTCCTCGGCTGCGAGGTAGAGGCCCTCGATGACAGTTCCGCGTTGCCAGCGCCCATCTGCGGGCGTCGGAGGCCGGTACAGCGGATCGCTGTCCACCGGCGTGTGACGCAGCCACGTGCCCGACACGGGCACGCTTGCCACAGTCAGATCCGGCACCGGCCGCGCCTTACGAGAACGTTGGCGCCTCAAGCCCCGCGACGATCCGCGAGAGCTCCTCGTAACCGCCGGAGGCGAGGACGTCGATCGGCTTGCGATGGTCAAGCGCGACCAGTGGACGGTTGAGCCATACCGGCACGTATTCCTGGTCGAGCACGGTGGCTAGCCGCTCGATGATCGCTGAGAGCTCAACCAGCCGCTCGGCGCGCCGGCCGCTGGGCGCGCGTGTGCGGTGCAACCAAGCGCTGACCGTCGAAACCCCCGCGCCCGTCGCCCGCGCGATGTCGCGCTCGGTCAGCGGCGCAAGCCGCCTGATCCTGATCGCCTCGTCCGCGTACGCCAAGCTCATGGACGTCATTGTAGCGAAAAATGGAAATGATGCGGAAGCGTAATCTGCACTCGGCACCTCACCGTAGCTTTCTGTGGGGCCATACGCCGAAAACCAAGCAACCATGCCAATTCCCCACGCCAAGGATGAGCGTTTTGGCAGTGAACCCGCCCTTACTGCCCAATCACTGCCCAATGAAGCGGAGCGCTTTCCCAACAAAAAACCCCGCATTTGCGGGGCTTTTTAATCGGGGCGCCCAGATTCGAACTGGGGACCTCACCGACCCGAACGGTGCGCGCTACCAGGCTGCGCCACGCCCCGATGCAGCCCCAGTATCCCACACCGCGCCGCACTCCGACCGACCACACATGCGAGCCAACCCACAGCCCACACCGCACCGCGCCACCCGCCCACGAGCACGCCTCGCCCGCGGACCCCGTAACCCCCAGCCCACTATCCTCGCCCGATGCCCGCCCAGCTAGCCGAGATCGTGGCCGACCTCGACCGCCTGCTGGAGCCCGGACGCTTCGCGGACTACGGCCCCAACGGCCTGCAGGTGCCCGGCGCGGAGCAGGTGACCACGGTCGCCACCGGCGTGAGCGCCCAGCTGGAGCTGTTCGAGCGTGCTCGCGTGGAGGGGGCCGAGCTGGTGCTAGCCCACCACGGACTCTTCTGGGGCCCGGGCCCCGGACCGATCGATGCCGCGCTGGCGCGGCGGCTGCGGGTGCTGTTCGCCGCCGACATCTCGCTGCTGGCCTACCACCTGCCGCTCGACGCCCACCCCGAAGTGGGGAACAACGCGCTCCTGGCCCGCGCGCTCGAGGCCGAGCCGCTGGCGCCGTTTGCGCCCCACCGCGGCACACCGATCGGCTGGCTGGCGGAGCTCCCCGGCGAGGGTCTGCCGATCGCGGAGTTGCTGGCGCGCGTCGAGCGGGTGACCGCACGAGCGCCGCTCGCGTTCGACTGCGGCCCTCCCGTCGTGCGGCGGCTGGGGATCGTCAGCGGCGGCGGCGCCGATCATCTCGCGGACGCAATCGCTGCGGGCGCCGACGCCTTCCTCACCGGCGAACCGGCCGAGCGCGTGATGGCGCAGGCGCGCGAGGCGGGGGTGCACTTCATCGCCGCCGGCCACTACGCCACCGAGACTTTCGGGGTGCGGCGCCTGGGGGAGCGCCTG
>CAYNGQ010000504.1:0-6913 GCA_964396735.1 uncultured Solirubrobacteraceae bacterium
AGCTGCTGGAACATCAGAACGACCCGCTCGGCTCTCGGTAGCTTGTCGGAGGTATAGCTCCCCGACCATTCTCCGGAGATGCGACCGTGTTGTGAATCTGGCTGCGCCATAGGGCTCTCCTCTGTGTTCGTCGTTGGTGAAGGCCGAGCGGTGCGAGTCGGCGTCGTCCACTAGCAAGAGTTCTGATCGATAGGACAAAGTATCATACTCGACGAGGCCGTGGGCTCGGCTGGGCTCTGCTGAGATGAACCGCCTCCGTGGCTGGGTCGGCTACCCGTACCCAGAGCCTGTGAGGTTCCGGGGGGATGATGAAGTCCACGTCTCGAGCGGTCAACGTGGTATTTCAAGCGGGCATGTTGCCGAGCGACGAAGCCCTGCTTGACAATCCGGCGTACGCGTCGCTGTGCGGTGCGCATGCGCAGCTCGCGCAGGTGCGTGGTCGGGCGCGCCGGTATCTGGCGGATGTGGCGCCATTCCTCGCTCTGCCCTCGCCGCCCACGGCACAAGACTGGCGGGACGCCGCCGATCTCGTTGCGCCGGGAACCTACGTGGCGGGCCGTTACGGCGGCGCCGAGCTGCCAGACGGCTGGCGGGCGGTTCAGGCGTTCGATCTGGTGCAGATGATCGAGGAGCGGGTCACCGGGGCCGACTGGGCAGAGGCGATTGCGCTCGACGCCGCCGATGTGCCGGAGATGCTCGAGCTCGTCGCCCAGACCGAACCGGGCCCGTTTCTGCCCAGGACCATCGAGCTTGGCGATTACCTGGGCATCAGGCGCGACGGGGAGCTCGTCGCGATGGCCGGCGAGCGGTTTCGGCCGGACGGTTGGACCGAGATCAGCGCTGTCTGCACCAAGCCGGACCAGCGTGGCCAGGGACTGGCCTCTCGCCTCATGGGCGCTTTGATCGTGGGCATCCGGCGGCGGTCGGAGCGCGCGTTCCTGCACGTCATGAGCACCAACACTGGAGCGATCCGGCTATACGAGGAGCTTGGGTTTCGCGTGCGGCAAACCGCGACGCTCACTGTCGTGACGCGCGAACCGCTTGGAAGCGCTCGGACATAGGCGTTCCCGAGCGACTCCTCCCGCGGAATTCCCGAGCGACTCCTCCCGCGGAGCTATGAGGCCACAAGACTCACGGTTCCTCCGGCCGCCGGCGCTCGCGCTTGCGTTCGGTGCCTCGGCGCTTGGCTGCCAAGCGGCGCTCTCGCGAGGCCGCGGTGGGGCGGGTGGCGCGGCGGCGCTTGGGGGTAGAGAGCGCCCGTGCCAGTCGCTCGCCGAGGCGGGTGAGGGCCAGCTCGCGGTTGCGTGCCTGGGAGCGCCCGTCCTGGGAGATTGCCACCACTCGCGGGCCGGCGCGTGTGAGCACTCGTTGGCGCTGTGCGTCGGTGAGTGTGGGGGAGGCGAGCACGTCGAAGATGGCTTCCACGCGGGATGCGGTGACGTTGGCGTGCTGGCCTCCCGGGCCCGAGGAGCGGCTGGTGCGCACCGTCACCTCCGCGAGTGGGATCGTCAGCCCGCCGGTGATCCGCAGCTGGCGATTCGGGTCTTTTGCGGCTTCGCTCACCGTCGCCAATCTACGCTCAGTGCGAGGCGGTGGACACGCTGATGTGCAACGTGCCGACACTGTGCCACGCCGCCGGCGTCCCGACGAGCCTCCAGTCGACGATGTCGTAGACGCTCACCGCCAGCGCGTCGATCTTGCCGTTGGCGCTCACCACCACGGTCGCTGTGCCATCGGGGGGGCGGGGGGTTGCGCGCCAGGGGGTGCCGGGAGCTCCGATGCGAAGGCGGTTCCCGTGCGGGGTGCTGACGAGCAGGAATGTCTGGTTGTGCGGCGCCGGGCCGGCGGCGATCAGGTCTTCTCTGGCGCCCATCACCAGTGGTGGGGACTCGGCCCAGCGCTGGCCGCCATCGGTGCTCCAGGCGGCGAGGAGCGTGTTCTGCGAGGGGGAGGGGAAGTCGACCAGGGTGAGCGTCGTGGCGCCGGTGGACGTCAGCCACAACACCCGGCTGGGGATGCCCCGCAGCGCGGCGGGTGTTGGTGGCGCCGCCGCCCGCCAGCCGCCGTGCGCGTAGGCGTACTCACCGATCTGCCCCGCTCTGGCGCAGGTGCCGCCCGCCAGCACGCCTTCGGTGGAGAGGCTTGCGATGGCGTCGATCCTCGTCAATCCGCAGCCGCGCGCGAGCGAGGTCGCAGCGAGCGCTCGCGCGGTGGCGAGGGGGCGCCATTCGCCGCCCTGCGTGTTGCCCACGGCGATTTCGCCCCCGTCGTCGGCGAGCAGCGCATAGGTCGTGCCGCCGGAGCCCAGCGCGAGCGAGTCGGGGACGCCCGTGAGGCCGCTTGGGAGGGGGACGGGAGTGGGTGTCCAGCTCGTGCCGCCGTTGTTGGTGAGCGCCAGTGGGGAGAAGTGGAGGTTGTAGCTCGGCAGGAACCCCGCCAGCAGCGCATTGCCCGCCCCGGCGATCGCGAGGCCGCCGTTGTCCTGCACGCCCGGGGGGGTCGCCAGCGACCAGTGCGAGCTGCCCGCGCCGCGGTGAAGCAGCTCCCAGAAGTGTTCTTCGCCCGAGCTCGCCCCCGCCGGGAGCAGTGCCCAGCTTCCGCCGGCGCTCGACAGGGACGTCGCCGGCGGCGTCGAGAGCGCTTGTGGGGCGCTTGCGCTTCCACTTCCACCGCTGGAGCCGCACGCGGCGAGGCTCGATGCGAGCAGGCAGAGCGTGAGCAGACCCCCCGCTGCCCGTTTTCGCGGTGCGCTCCGCCCCGCCGGGCGGCGCGAGGTGCGAGGGGCGTTGGCGCTCATGCCTCGTTCAGAGCCTGTCGGGCGGCCTGCGCGAGGGTGACGGCGAACGACGACTTCGTGCTCGACGTCGCGGGACCCGGGTCGAAGTTGGCGAGCGAGCGGATGTGGCCTGCGCGGTCGATGATCGCCGCGCCGTCGGGGTGGTCTACCATCGCGCCGCCTCCCGGCACATAGATTTCGACGCCAAACGAGCTCCACAGCCTGCGCAGATCACCAACGCTCCCCGTGAGGTAGATCCAGTTGGGCAGGTGGTCGAGGCGCTCCTGATGGTCGAACGCGCGCAGGTAGGCGGGGGAGCGGTAGAGCGGGTTGGCGTTGATCGCGACCAGATCCACCTCGCGGGCTTCACCGCCGAGCAGGCTGTCGGCCTGCTTGAACTCCTGGGCGATCACCGGGCAGTCGGTGGTGCACACCGGGTCGAGATAGGTCACCAGCAGCACCTTCCCCTGGAGCTTTTCGAAGGTGATCGGCCGGCCGTGCTGTTCGAGCAGCGGCACGTCGGGGGGCCGCACGTTCCCAGGCACTGTCGTGGCGGCGCCGTCGATGCTTTCTGCCAGCAGTGTCGTCGCGTTGGGCTCGACGGCGGCGATCGCGTACGGCACGGCGCCCAGCGCGGTGGTGGCGCACGCGGCGATCACGGCGAGCACGCCGATCGCCGGTCGCAGGCGGGCCGCCCTGGCGGTCGCGGCGGGTGCGGGTACAGGCGCGGTGGCGACCGCGGGGCGTACCAGCGCCAGGTAGGAGGCGAACAGCACCAGCAGCGTGGGGATCGCGCTGTTGGGGTCGGTGCCCACACCGCCGAACACCCCGAAGTCCTGCACCAGCACCCAGTCGGCGAGGCACAGCACGAGCGCCGCCCCCACCGCCATCCGCGTCGCGCGGCGGCGACCGCTGAGCAGGGCGAGGCCGATCATGCCGAGGGCCGCCACCACGAACGTGTTGACGAGCACGGCGTGCCCCGCGGCGAAGCTGCCGAAGTTCCCCACCACCTGTGCGATCGCGTGCGGCTGTGGCGTTTCGGCCATTGCGCTCGCCATCGCCGGCAGCGCGCCGCTCGAACCATCGGTCCAGAAGCCGTTTCCCGGCCACGCCTGCAGCACCGCCATCGCGACGAAGTACACGCCGCAGCCCACCAGCAGGCGCCGTCCCAGCCGCGGGTCGCGCCACGCACGTTCTGGCAGCGCGAGCAGCGCGCCCGCGAGCGCGTAGAAGAGCACCGCTCCCGGTGCGCCAAACAGCCAACTGGCGCCCGGGGCGAGGATCCCTCCCATGCTCTCGCCAAACACCCACACGCTGAGGGCCCAGCCGACGCTTACGAGGCCGCCGATTCGCGACCAGCGGCCGCGCACCACCAGCAGCAGCCACAAACCCAGCCCGAGCTGGATCCATACGGCAGCCACGGCCGCCTGCACGGGGTGGTTTTCCCACACCCGCAGCCCCCAGTGCACGACGCTCACCAACCACTCGGGGCTACCCTGCGCTGACGGGGCGACCACGTTTTCGGGGAGGCCCAGCGGCATGTGCGACTGGATCTGCAGCGCCCCGTCCAGCAGCCACAGCACGCCGAAGCCGATCCGCAGCACCCGCCGGGCGGGCGGCTCGGGCGTAGCTCGCCTCGGGGGTGCCATGGCGTGGTGAGGCGGCTCGGATGTAGGTTGCATCGGGGGTGCCCCCGCGCTCGCGGGCTCACGCTCACCATCCCACCCCCTCCCATCTCCTCCTCCCTCTCCAGCCGGTCGCTCCCCCGAGCCGGGGTCGGCGAGCAGTGCGGCGATCAGCTGGCCGACGATCAGCACGACGGCGACGACCACGAACGCGAGGACCAGCACCTGCGCCTGCGTGGAGAGGCTGTGGTGGAAGGCCGAGACGATCAGGCTTTCGTTGACCCCTTTGCGGTCGGCGCCCATCCCGCTCATAGCTCAGCTCCCCTCAGCCATGTGTGGCAGCTTGAGGAGCCTCAGCCAGCCGGGGCGAAGTGCTCGGGGCGGGCGTGACCGTTGGTTGAGATCAGGTGCGAGTAATCGGGCGGGTCCACGCGATCGTCCGCGTTGAGGCGCCGCTCCAACTCGCCCAGCAGCACCCCGAACAGCAGGTGGCGCCACGTCGATTGCGCCAGCGCGCGGGGGCTGGCGAAGGCCGCGGGCAACTCCTCGCGCGCGGGATGCAGGCGGTCGGTGAGCGCCACCAGCGGCCACGTCGCGAAGTTCTCCGCCATCCCTGCCGCCGGCCCCCGTGCCCACGAGGGCAGGGGCGTGCGCGGGGCGACGTTGGCGTACACCGCGCCGAACAGCGCTCCGTTCTGCATATGGATGAGCAGGCCCGCCGCCGGCCACCAGCTGTGGCGAGTGATCGCCTTGCCGAGCAGCTCCACGTCGTCGAAGTCGCTGCGGAGCAGGCGCTTGTCGAGGGGCATCAGCGCTGCCCACGCGCCCGCCGCCAGCGCCCCCGCCAGCGCTCCGCGAAGCGTCTTGCCACGGTCGATCGCCATTGGCTCCCACTGTAACGGCCCGCACGTCGGCGGGTATCCAGGCGTATGAGGTGTGGGCAGCCGGTGACCCGGCAGGGGCGCGTGCAGTCGGGGGTCGAAGGGCGCCGTTGCGGAGGTAGGGTGCGATGAGTGGCCGAGCATCTACCCGCAGACGAGAGCCCCGCCTCCCCCGGCTCGCCCGAGTCCCTAACCGGCGGGATGGATCCTGTCCACCCTGGCTCGCCCGATTCTCTAGCCGGCGGGGTGGATCCTGCCCCCCCCGGCTCGCCTGCCTCGGGCGTCAAGCCCAAGGCGCAGCTGGATGCGGAGTTCTCAGAGCTCTACCGCACCCATCTGCGCGACGTATACAGCTACGCCTACTACCGCGTTGGCAACCACCACGACGCCGAGGATCTGACCGAGCAGACCTTTCTGCAGGCCTACCGCCACTTCGAGCGCGCCCAGCGGGAGTCGCGGGGGCGCCCGCTGCGGCCGTGGCTGATCAGGATCGCCCACAACCTCGCCGCCAACCTCTATCGCGACCGTTCCCGTCGGCCGGTGTCGCCGATCGAGGCGACCGACGCGCTGAGCGATCTGCACACCACGGAGGACCTGGTAGAGCACCGCAGCGAGCTCGCGCGCGTGCTGGAGGGGGTGCGCCAGCTGCCCGACGACCGCCGCGAGGCGCTGATCATGCGCTTCGCGCTGGACATGGACAACCGCGAGATCGCACGCGCGCTGGGACGCTCCGATGGGGCCACCAAGGTGCTGATCCACCGCGCGATCAAGCAGTTGGAGGGGCTGGTGGCGGATGCTCCCGACGAGTAGGGAAAAGGTGAGAGAAGTCTCATGAGCGAAGCCGCCCCCAACTTCGAGAGCCTTTTGCGGCGGGCGCTTGCTCCCGTCGAGCCACCCGCCGATCTGGTCGGCAGGGTGGAGGAGACGCTCACCAGCATCACCGAGCTCGCCGCCGAGGAGCTGGAGGGGTGGGAGCTCTCAGCCATGCGAGATCCACGCAATTGGGTGCGGCCTGCCGCTGCGCTGGTGGTTGGCGGCGCCGCCGGCGCCGCCCTCGTGGCGCTGCGCATTCGTCGCCGCGCGAAGCCCGGGTCCGCGACCGGCGCCACGCCGCGAGAGCAGACCAATCAGGATTGAACTATTCTGGCCTTCGGCGAAGTCCATCTGATAAAAGTGATTGACTTCCGTTTATCGGTCGCCGGCGCCCTGGCCGGCGGTACTGAAGTCAAGCTCGATGTCCAACGTGATCCGCTACAAGCGCTCCGCGGAGGCCGCCTCGGCGATCCTGCGGATGCTCGCCGACGAGGAGTTGATGCAGCTCGTGGGCGAGGACGACTCGGCCGCCTTCGAGATCCTCTATGAGCGCCACGCCGACGCGGCATACGCGCTCGCCCTGCGCATGTGCGGTAGGCGGGCTGCCGCCGAGGACGTGGTGCAGGAGGCGTTCCTATCGATGTGGCGCAACGCCGCCGGCTACGACCCGCTGCGCGGCAGCGTGCGCACATGGGTCCTCGGCATCGTCCACCACCGCGCGATCGACGCCCTGCGCAGGGGTGTCGCGCAAGACCGCGGCAGGGTCAGCGATGAGGGCATCGAGGAGCAGTTGGTGGCGCCGGAGCGCACCGAGCAGG
>CAYNGQ010000505.1:0-4075 GCA_964396735.1 uncultured Solirubrobacteraceae bacterium
GGCCGTTGACCGAGAGCGTGATCGAGGCGAAGAACGTGTTCTCGCGCAGCTCCGTGACGGCGACCTGCGTGCAGCGCACGTCCAGCTCGCCGAGCATGTCGCACAGCAGGTAGTGGGTCATCGGCCGCGGCGTGCTCGCGCCCTGCAGCTTCATCAGGATCGACGCCGCCTCGGGGTGGCCGATCCAGATCGGCAGGAAGCGATTGCCCTCGACGGTCTTCAACAGCACGATCGGCTGCTTGCCGACCATGTCGAAACTGACGCCGTAGATGACCATCTCCTGCACTGCTGCCGTTCCTCCGCGGTGGGGGGGAATCCAGAGTATAGGTACCCGCTGGGGCTGCGAACGGCGCTTTGCGGGAGAATAGGGACCCACCCACCCCACCCACCCCACCCACCCGGGGCATACCCACGTCTCGCCAGTGGCCGAAGGGCGGCTCAGGTCCGCGCGCGGAAGCTCCAGAGCTTGTTGCCAACGAAGTTGAGCGGCATCACCGTAGCCACCGCCAGCGCCTGCGCCGCCACCTTCTCCATCCCCGCGCTCTCCACGAGGAGCGTCAGCAAACCCAGGCTGAAGCCCTCCGCCACGAGGCTGACGAGGAAGAAGCGCATCGCCTGCAGGCGCGCGCTGCCCGCGGCGGCGTCGAAGGTCCAGTGGCGGTTGAGCACGAAATTGTTGAGTACCGCCACCAGCCACGCGAGCACGCTGGACACCTGGTAGTCGATCCCCAGTGCGTGCACGCACAGCGCGTACACCACGATGTTGACGACAAACCCGCTGCCCCCGACGATCCCGAAACGCACCAGCTGCAGCCAGTTGGCGGGCTTGCGTATCCCGTGCAGAAGGCGCACGTGCGGTTTGATCTCAGCACCTCTGGAGATACCCTGGCGCGGCACCTCGACAGCCGTGGCCTTGTCTTGCATCCGCCCAGGGTAGCGACACCAGACCGGGAGGGGCGCGCTAGCCTTGCAGTGGTGAGTGTCCAGCAAGGGACAGACAGCGCGCCGCAAGGAACAGCGCGGCTGGGCTTTTCAGGCCGTCGGGTCGGGGGGGCGGTGGCGGTCGCCGCGGTGGCGGGCGCGGTGATCGCACTGGTCGTCCCCTCCTCCCACCACGCCGCGGCGCATTCCCGCACAACCGCGGCGAAGGGCGCGAGCACGGCCACGACGCCCAGCAAGGTCGAGCTCGCCTCGGCCAAGCCGGTCGCCGAGGCGCGCGACCCCGAAGAAGGCAAGAGCTTCCCCGTGTCGGGGTCGGTGCACCACTCCTCCGCGGCCACCCCTGCCAAAGTCGCCGAAGAATTCGTCGCTCCCGGCGCGCAGTCCAACGCCGAAGTGCGCGCCGAGCTGGGCCATATGCACGCGATCGAAAGCGCCGCGCGGGCGCAGGCCCACGCCACCGTCGCGACGGTGCCCGGCGGCGACTCCGTCGGCGGCAACGGCACGATCCCGATCCCCGCGGGGATCCCCGAAGTCGTGCAGCGGGTGATCGCCGGCGCCAACGCGATCACCGACTTCCCCTACGTGTACGGCGGCGGGCACGCGTCGTTCGTATCCAACTCCTACGACTGCTCCGGCTCGGTCTCCTACGCCCTCGCCGCAGGCGGGCTGCTGAGCGCGCCGGAGACCTCCGGACAGCTCGAGAGCTGGGGCGAACCGGGGCCGGGGAAGTGGATCACGATCTACGCCAACGCCGGCCACGTCTACATGTACGTGAACGTCGGCGGACGCTGGATGCGCTTCGACACGGTCGGGCGCTCCGGCCCCTACGCCTCGCGCTGGCAGCCTGAAATCCGCTCCAACGCCGGGTTCGTCGCGCGGCATCCGCCGGAGCTGTAGATCACGCCCAGGGCTCTCCGCCGCCCGGCTCTGGCTGGCCAGTTGGCGTAAGCGGGGCACAGATCTCGCCGCGCGGGGCCCAGTGGCACATCCCAACCTCAGCGATGCAGTTCCACGGTGCTCATCACCGTGGTGAACAGCGGGTTCTGCGCGTCGGCGTTGTGAGCGGTGAGGCGCAGCGTCAGCTTCACCTTCTTTGCGTGGCGCAGGTGCTTGGCGACGCTCTTGGAGAACTTGATCCTCACCGAGCTCTTGCCCCCCTTGGTGGTCACCAGCAGCGCGTGGCCAATCACCAGCGACTTGGGCGAGCCGGCTGGCAGGTTGGTCGCGGTCGGCCCCGAGATCCCGAGATGATGGGCAGTGGCGGCTTCCAGCAGCACTTCGAAGCGACCGGCTACCTGCTCGTTGACCGTGTAGCGGACGACGAGACCGCTCTTTGCGACCTGCTTCAGAGAGCTGGACACGGCTGCCGCCGTGGCGATTGGGCCGGGTGCGGAGGAGGAGGTGCCCGACCCTCCCGAGCCGCCCGTGGCGCCCGGGGTGTTGTTCGCGCCGGGGGCACCGGAGCCGCCGCTGCCCGGCGGGGACGGCGAGGACGGCCCCACAACCATGATCGGCTCGGTGACGCTGGCGGTGTGGCCACCCGTGTCGGTGACGGTCAGCGTGACTTTGTAGGTGCCGCCGTAGCGGTAGGAGTGGAAGGTGCTCGCCGCGCAGGGTGCTTCCCAGGGAAGTTCGCACGGGGATGTTTCAGGGGAGTTCAGCGACGGCGCGCCGGGCGCGACGCCGGTGATTTCAGGCGTTTCATCACCGAAGTTCCATTTATAGGTCGCGTATTTGGGTTCCTCCGCACCAGTCGTCTTCGAGTAGCCGATGTCGTCGTTTAGCGAGATGTCTGACTCCATGCCGTCGAATCCCACCAATTCGCCCACGTTGACGGTATTGGGGGCGGTGAACTGCGGAACCAGGCTGATACCCGTCAGGCAGGGGACACCGGGATATGGCAGCCTCAGGGCGGCCAGATTGAAGGCATCGTCGATGTACGCGTTGAAGCCGTTGAACGCCTGGTTGTAGAGCGTGCCGGCGAAGGTGAATTCGTTGGCCGTCGCGTTGCCTCCCAGGTATTCCAAGAAGAAATTGCGGCACTCTTCGGTGACCTCGTAACCCGCTTCATCTCGCCACGCGTTCAACAGAGGGTCGGTGACGATGCTCTGCTGCTGCACGCCGATCTGGCTGATGATCAGGTCGGCCAGTCCCGTGTCGGGGGCGCCATCGGGCCCGTTCGTGTTCGGGGGCGGCTGGTTCGGCTCCTCCTCGTGCGGGCCTTCGAGGGCTTTGGTCCTTGCTTCTTCCGCTTTCTGCTTTAGTTCTTCTTCTTTGTTTTTAGGGTGTTCTTCTTTTTCCTTCTGGGATTCTATTTTTGCTTCTTTCGCTTTCTCCTGTTCATACACATGAGTGGCTGGATTGCGATAGAAACCCCCGTCCTGGCAGTCGTAGGCGGAGGTCCGGTCGCTCGCTGTCAGGTGGTAGTCGCCGCGCCCTCCCGCGACCCACGGAATCACACCGTAGAGGATCGTGTTCGCTTCAGGTTTTGCAACGCTCTCAAGGGTGGCGTCAGAGAAGTCGGAGTGATAGCTGCAGAAGCTGTTTTCATAGCTTTCCGTGCCAGTTTCTTCGATCGAGCCGGTGTGGTCGGAGCAATGGCCGGTGGCGCCACCCGCATCGAGACAGACCGCGACGCCGGGGGGTGTCAAGATATAGAAGATCGAACTCATGCCTTGCTGGAGGCCATGATCCGCGACGAAGGTCTGGAGCTCTTTGCGGATCTGCGCGTCGGTGAGGCAGACTTCGGTGTGTTCGCCTTTAGCGTTGAGGGGTCCGATCCGATCCACTACGGCGAGCGGGTGCGGGTCGGTGCAGTTGCCCGTGGTCGGGTAGGGGTCCGTATCGGTGTAGGCGCCCCGGAACGTCGAGCGGTAGGACGCGGGCTGGTCGGACTTGTCCGTGTACTGGCTGTCCACGGCGAAAACGGTCTCGGTGGAGCCGCTTTCAGCGCCGAGGCCCTGGAAGAAGGTGTCGATCAGATGCTGCCAGTCGCCGTGGTAGTGATCGGTCGGGTCCCAGTAGATCGCGTACGTTTCGTTCTTGTGCAGCACCGGGTTGCCTTCGGGGTTGTTGAAGCTTCCGACGGTCGTGCCTTCGAACCAAGATTCCGAGTCGCGTGGCAGCAGGCCAA
>CAYNGQ010000506.1:0-4813 GCA_964396735.1 uncultured Solirubrobacteraceae bacterium
GTCGCGCCGGCGTTCCAGGCTGGCGCGCCCGTCGCCGGTGTCGGGGGAGCTGGACGCGGCGGTGGATTGTCGAGGAGCGCCCGCGTCGGGGCGCCCCACCAGCGAGTCGAAGATGCCCATCAGCCAGTGCTCATTATGTCGAAGGTACCCATCGGCTGGTCATCGCCACGTCGGGGAGGCCGTCAGCCCGTCGTCACCACGTTGGGGATGTTGCGCGTTTTCTGCTCGGCGCTTTCGCCGCTGTTGCTCGATTTGGTTTTGCCCGAGCCGCCACCGCTATTCGAGGAGCTGCCCGAGGAAGAACTTCCGGAGGATGATTTGGTGGAGGTGGAGGATTTGGGTTTGGTTGTGGAGGACGAGCCTTTGCTGCCGCCGCTCGTGGTCGATCCCGAGCCGCCGCCATTGTTGGTGCCGGCGCCGGAAGAGGAGCTTTCCGTGGGCGTCGTAACCGCCGGAGCGGCGCCGTTGCTCGAGCCCGGAGCCGCGGCGCCGGGAGTGGCGACCGAGATCACCTGTGCCGGCGCGGTGGTGGTTTTGCCCGCGCCCGCGCGACCGATCAACACACCGACGCCCATCGCCAGCAGTAGCACCCCCACCCCGGCCACGGCGGTCGCGCCCGAGGAGCGCCCGCCCCCCGCGCCGGCGCCACCGGCCGCGGCCCCGCTCGATGGGGTCGAGCCAGAGACGGTGGCGGGCGTGAAGCGGCTGAGAAACTGGCTGCGCGCCTGCACTTGGCGCCCCCCGCACTCCAGGCAGTAGCGCTGATCGTCGGCCAGCGAGGCGCCGCAGTAAGCGCAGGCTTTCATAGGCCTTGCATCATAGGGATTCACCCCGGCGGCAATTGGTGACGATTCGGTGAACACACCTCCCATACAGGGGATGACGTGAAAGACTGGCGCCACACCGCGCGGGTGTCATAACACGTTGTTCACAAATCTTTCACACGATCGGGTAGTCCCGATGCACAGCTTCCTCGAGCCTCTCACGACTCCCAGCCCCGAATCTTCATTTCCCGGCTCGCAGCCGGACGGGGAGGGGCCGCAAGCGCAAACCTTCGGCAACCTCGAGCTGCGCCCCGACGAGATGCAGGCGCTGGTGGCAGGCACGCGGGTGGGCCTCACCGTGCGCGAGTTCCAGGTGCTCGCCGTGCTGGCGGGCCGTGAGGATCGCGTGATGCGCCGCGCGGAGATCTACCGGCAGGTGTGGGGCGGGGAGATGAAGCACCGCGACCGCGCGGTGGACGTGTTCGTGCGCAAGGTGCGCACCAAGCTCGCCGTGGCGGCGCCCAGCTGGACCTACATCCACACGCACTTCGGCATCGGCTATCGCTTCGCGCCCGAGCCGACCCCTCCAACAGAGAGTGAGGTGAGCGCTATATGAGAAGATCCACCAGCCCCAGCCGCCGGACAGCCTGGGCAGGAGCGCTGCTGGTAAGCCTCGCGCTGGCGTTGGCGAGCGTCGCGCTGGCGCTGCCCCTCTCCTCGCAGGCGACGATCAACGCCAAACCGCCGCGCGTCACCACCGGGGGCGCTCTGCATGTGGGCGAATCGACCGTCGCGCTCAACGCCACCGTCGACCCCAGCGGCCAGGAAACCACCTGCTACTTCCAGTACGGCACGACCACGGCCTATGGAGCGCAGACACCCACCGCCGCGGTCGGCAACGGCACCGTCGGAGTGAAGGTGAGCCAGCCGATCGCGGGGCTGCAGGCCGGCACCACCTACCACTACCGCATCGTCGCCACCTACGCCACGGGAACAGCGGATGGGCAGGATCATATGTTCACGACCAGGCGGGTCCCGCTCAGGTTCGTGATCACCGGCGCCCCCAAGGTGAGCGCCTTCGGGAGCTCCACCTCGCTTGCGGGCACGCTCTCCGGCACGGGCGGCGCCAACCACCAGGTCATGCTGCAGGCCGACCCGTTCCCCTACCTCAACGGCTTCACCGACGTCGGCACGCCGCAGAGCACCAACGCGGAAGGCAACTTCTCCTTCCAGATGCCAACCCTCTCGCAGACGACCGAGCTGCGCGTGCGCACAGTCGAACCCACGCCCTCCTACAGCCAGGCGGTGACCGTGCACGTCGCGGCGCTGGTGAGCCTCCACGCGCGCACCGCCAAAGGGCTAGTGCACCTCAGCGGCACCGTCGCCCCCGCCGAGGTGGGCGCCCCCGTCGTGTTCCAGTGGGTCAGGCCGGGAGGCGGGTTCGTGAAGGTGGGAGGCACGATTGTCAGACGGGGCAGCGCGAGCCTCTCGCGCTTCAGCGCGGCGGTGGCCATCCGCCACGGTGGCTACTACAGGGCGCTCGTTCAGGTGAGCAACGGCAGGCAGGTGTCGGGAGCTAGCCGGACGATCCTGCTGCGCGCGACAGTTGTACGCAAAGCGCGTCGGGGGAACCCTCGCCGTCGTCGTTGACGTAGCCAAGGGCAGCCTTGGTGGGCGATGCTTGGAGATCGTCCACGCGGCGAGCCGCCTGACGCGGTGATGGGCCCTCGCCGGATCGACGGGCGACGGCGCGCTCGTATACCTCGCAGATCGCGGCGACATGGTGGCCGGCGGTAAAGGCCTGCTCGACCCTGCGGCGCCCGGCGCGGCCCATCTCGCGGCGGCGCTCGGGGCTCTGCGCCAGCTCGCCGATCGCCTGCGCCCAGGCATGCGGCTGGCGGGGAGGCGCGAGCAGGCCCTCGCGCCCGTCGTGGAGGATCTCGGGGGGACCGCCGACGTTGGTGGCGATCACCGCCACATCCAGCGCCATCGCCTCGATCAGCGCGCGCCCGAACGGCTCCTCCCAGGAGGGCAGCAGCAGGATGTCGAGCGCGCTGAGCAGCTCGGGCACGTCCTCGCGCTCACCCAACCACGAGACCCGATCCTGGAGCCCTGCCTCCGCCACCTGTGCGCGCAGACGCGCGACGTAGCCCTCGTTGTCGAAGCGCGTGGCGCGGGCGCGGAACTTGGCGGAGCCGATCAGCAGCAGCTGCGCGTCGATTCCCTGCTCGCTCACCAGCCTCAGCGCCTCGATCGCGGTGTCCTGGCCCTTCCACGGGCTGAGCTGGGCGATCACCCCCAGCAGCAGCGTGCGCTCGCCGGCTGCGCCGAGACGAGCGCGCGCCTCGGCGCGGTCGAGGCGGGCGGCGTCCCAGCGCTCGAGGTCCACCGGGTTGTGGACGACCTCCAGCCGCGCGTAAGGCGCGGCGGCGCTCACCGATTGCGCGGTGTGGCGCGAGTTGGCTACCATCGTCGTCGCGGTGGCCGCGATCAGGCGCAGCGTCGCCGTGCTCACCGCCCCGGGCGGTAGGCAGTCGCGGATGTGAGCGATGCTCGCCGCCGGCGGCCGCGCGAGGCCCACCACGATCCCGGCGCGGATCGAGTTGGCGTGCACCACCTCGGCTTCGTGCCTGTTGGCAGCCCGGCGAACCTGTGCCGCGGCGATGGCCATCTCGGCGAGCGCGCGCGGGGTGTGCAAAGGGTGCAGCCGCAGGCTGCCGGCGGTGCCGGCGATCGCGGTGGTGGGGACGCCCAGCCGTTTCGCCGCCTCCATCAAGCTTCCGCGCGGCGTCGCAAGCAGCGGCTGCACCGTGTCGGGCAGCCCGGCGAGCAGGCTCAGCAGCGAGTGCTCGGCGCCGCTGACCTCGGACGTGTGGTTGACGTACAGAACCCTCATGCGGTCACCTCAACGGCTGCGCTCATGTGCCGGGCAATCTTCGACCGGTTGTCCCCGGCGCGAATCGAGCACCTCGATCCCGCCATGGTAGAGCGCGCGCTCATGGTCGATCTCGGTGGAACTCATCGCTGCCCACCATCAAGCGAAACGGCCGTGCCGATCGCAATCGGCACGGCCGTCCGTTACCCCCGAGGCCTCCCGAACCAGCCGGGCAGCCTCCGTCGCGGCTCTATTCTTTGAGCCAGGTGAGGTTGCCGTTGGTCAGGGTTTCTTCGATCTTGCCGCTGAACGCTCCTTCATTGCCAACTTCTTCGGCCGCTTTGCCTTCCACCACTTCGGAGGGGTTTTTGGGCCCGGTGCACGGCCAGCCGACAGCCGTGTATTCCATTCCCTGAAGCACGCTTTCGATCTGAAGCTTCTTCTGGCCTTCGGGGAATTTTTTGTTGCCAAACGTTGCCACGTCGCCAAAGAACACGGATTCTTTGGCGAAGCTCGACTGTGCGGGAATTTCGTAATGGCACTGCAACACCGCGGAGCTGATCTTGATCGGTTCGAGGATCGCCACCGTACCATTCGCGTTGTATTCGAAATGCCCCGGCGACACGGTCAGTTTGAGCTGGCCGGCAAACGAGGTACATGCTGTGTATTTGACTTCGTCGGTGAGGGTTTCGGACTTGCCGGAAGCTGCCGACCCCTTGGTTTCCGCCCTGGCGCAGATGACGGTCATTGGATACACGTGGAACACTTCGTTTTTGGACACGCCCACTCCGTGAGTGTTGCCGCCACTGGATTCGAATTCGGCGGCCGACGCCGACACGGCGCCGACGCCGAGCGCGCACAGCGCCGCGGTCAGCCCCATCATCATCTTGAGATATCTCATCCTTCTGAATCCTCCGTTCGTCCCATCGAGAGTTGATCAACGCCGATCGGTTCGACGTCGAAAGCCGCCAGATGTCAACGTTCTGTTACCAAGCCATGAGCGACTCGGGTCGGTGGAACGTGCGGTTTTGCCCAGCCCTTCCGCCCGGCGAGTCGCCGTCGGGGTGGCAGGGAACATCCGCGCACCGACACATCCAAGCTATCGACCCCTGAGACTATCGCTCGGCGAGGACGAACGCGCGATCGAACATCCGGTTCGCATCGCACGATCCTG
>CAYNGQ010000507.1:0-2882 GCA_964396735.1 uncultured Solirubrobacteraceae bacterium
CGCTTTGGCGCGCGGCGCACGCTGATCCCGGGGCTCGTGGTGATCGCCGTGGGGCTTGCGCTGTTCACGCGCGCGCCGGTGCACGGCAGCTACGTGCGCGACATCCTGCCGACGATGATCCTGTTGGGCGCCGGCATCGGCAGCGCGTTCCCGGCGCTGATGAAGCTCGCGATGTCGGGCGCCACGCCGGCCGACGCAGGCCTGGCGTCCGGCCTGGTCAACACGACCGTGCAGGTCGGCGGCGCGCTGGGGCTGGCGGTGGTGGCGACGCTCGCGGCAACCCGCACCAACCACCTGCTCGCACACGGCGCCTCACAGGCAAGCGCGCTGACCGGCGGCTATCAGCTGGCGTTCATAGTCGGGGCGGGGTTGATCCTCGCCGCGCTCGCGGTTGCGCTGACCGTGCTTGTCCCCGAGTCCTCACTCGCCGTACAAACACATCAGGAGACCGCCAAGGAGCACGGGTCGGCCGAGGGTGAGCCGGCGTACTCCGAGATAGCGTAAAAGGGCTGGGATGGGCGGCCCCCCTCCGGGGCCGCTGGCGGGTTGGCGC
Source organism: uncultured Solirubrobacteraceae bacterium (assembly GCA_964396735.1). Taxonomy (GTDB): domain Bacteria; phylum Actinomycetota; class Thermoleophilia; order Solirubrobacterales; family Solirubrobacteraceae; genus Palsa-744. The sequence goes on from CAYNGQ010000507.1 coordinate 554, forward strand.
GATTCGATCCGCAGCCCGGCGTCTCAGCCCCGCGGCCACGCGACACGGCGGCGCGGCGAAACAGCTCGTTGACCCCGAACCATCAACCGAGCCGGGGGGCGCTGGGCCGATACGGCCATTTTTACACAAGCTCGCCCGCAACTACTCGTATGCTGGGGTGTCGTAGCAGCCAGATCGTCGCCCGCACAGCGACGGTTATTGCGACGGTTATCGCTGCCCACCGCTTCCAGGAGGCTCATAGTGCTATCGAACTCCCTGCGCACAGTATTGCTTGCCGGCGCGCTCTCGTTGATCACGCTGGGCGGCCCGGTCGCCGCCGCCAACGCGATCGAACCAGCGACTTCTCAGATCACCTCACCCGCTGGCCCCACGTACACGCTCAACAACGAAACCGGACCCTCGTCGCCAGAAACGCTCAAAATCGAAGGCACCACGAACATCGTGGGCACGGTTGCGTTGCGCTGCTACTTCATCGGAACGAAAGGCGTAGAAAGCTTGCTTCTCGGCGACGCGACCCCGGACGGAAGTGGCGACTTCTCGCTGAACGTCGAAACAAAGACTCTCCACATCGGCCCCTGCGTGCTGCGGGCAGTGCCAGCAGCGGACACCACAGCCCACCCACCGGGCGATGCCTCTGAAGAAGCGGCCGATCCCTTCCACGGCCCTCGGATCGCGGGCTCCGTCTTCAGGGTCTTCACCGAAAACAAACTTCCATACGACTATGAAGTCGAATCCAACACGCTTTCCGGCTACTACGATTTCGAGTCGGTCGGAGATTGCGGATTGGACTACTCGCAGCTGTTCGCTCCGAACTCGCTGATACCCAGCGATCATTTGTTCGACTGCAACGCGGCGCTCTATTCGCAAGACGATCCTCCGACGGGGCCATCGACCCGCTCCGAGCTGCAGATCGACGGCGCAAACGCCTACGGTCCCGCGGCAGCAGACTACGTCAATGAGCGAATTCAGGAAGAACTGAAAACGGACAAAGAACCCCTGAGGACAGTGCCGGGCGCGCCGCAGGTAGCGGTAACCACAACCCCCGAACCCGGCGGCCTGGTCACGATCCACGAGGTGGATCCGATCGTCAAGTGCTCGCCATCGACCGCCTTCCCGCCGACAGCTGCCAGCTGCACAAGCTTCGTCTCCGCCGGCGTGCAGCTCGAACGGACCTGGCAGACGAGCGACGCCAACCAGGTGGCCTGGATGACCGATACCTGGCGCTCAACCGATGGAGCCGCCCACTCTCTGAACACTCTTTACGATCAGGAGCTCGTCAACGCAAACGAAACCGGTGGCGCCTATGAGTTCCCCGGCAGCAGCACGTTCTCTCCCGCCGCCAAAGGCCAGATGGTTACTCTGCCCTCGGGCGCCGGCGCGATCTACTACAAGGAGGACGCCGCGACCCCCGGCGGCGGAGACGGGATCCACCCTCAGGGAGCGATCGTCTATGACACCCGTCCCAATGAACAGCTGTCGGTTTATCAAAGCACCGAAGCCAAGGAAGACTTCAACGGCTTCGAGATGCCCTACCAGCACACGATCCCGGCGGGCGGCACATACACACTGCGGATGGCCTTCGTCCAAGCGTATGCGCTCTCCGAAGTGGAAACTCTCGCCAACGAAGTGCTCGCCAGCTATCACCCAACCCTGACGCTCAGCAAACCCACGAACGGCGAAACTGTATCCACCCCGAACGTGACGGTCTCCGGCACCGCCTCGGACAGCGAGGGAACGCCGACGCTGACCGTGGACGGCAAAGCGGTCGGTGTCGGAACCGGCGGGGCGTGGTCCACGAGCGTCACCCTGAACAAAGGCGCGAACACGATCACCGCGGTCGCGACCAACCAGATCGGGCTCACGACCGAAAAGTCGGTGAGGGTGACCTACACGCCCCCATCGCCACCGGTGGCACACGCCTCGCAGGCGGGCACCGCCAAGGGCAAGAACGGCGAAGTGACGTTCTCGCTCACGTGCAAAGGCACCGCGGGCACCGCCTGCGAAGTCGAATCGACCCTCACCACGATCGAGAAGCTCCGCCACGGCAAGCCGGTGGCTGTGTCCGCGCGGCGCCATCCCCGAACCCGCACGGAAGCGGTCACCGTCGGATCCTCCAAGCTGACGATCCTGGCGGGGCAGAAAGTCACGATCTCGATCCAACTCAACGCGACCGGGAAAAGCCTGCTCGCGAAGTTCGGCGCTCTGCCGGTCCACCTGAGCGTGGTGCAGGTGAGCGCCGGGCACCGCTCGACGGTCATCGCTCAGAACCTCACGGTCACGCCCCATCACAAACCGCGGCGCCACCACCACCATCATCACCATCACCACC
>CAYNGQ010000508.1:0-1967 GCA_964396735.1 uncultured Solirubrobacteraceae bacterium
TGCTGCTGGCGGCGCTCGATGCACGGCGCGCCACCCGCGACGCCGACATGCTCGCCCGGGGGATCGACAACGACGTGGAGAACCTGCGCGACGTCGTCAGCGAAATCGCTGCCGCGGTGGACGACAGGGCAGACCACATCGCGGCCATGCTCGACGGCCCGGGCACACTGGAAGCAGCCGCTCGCACTTGCGTCGGTCAACGTCGCGACTTGCTCGCCACGCTCACGTCGTCGGCCTGCGCATTCGGCGAGGCGCTATCTCTGCGCTGGCGTGATGTGGACCTCGCAGGCGGCACGACCGTCATCCAAGCCGCGAGCTGGCGGCATCCGCCGACCAGAGGACGAGAACCGTATCGACAAGCGCCAAAGCACTGTTGACCTTGCCAGGGATCGGATCGCCCGGCTCAATCTCCCAGGCATCGAATTACGCGGCGATTTGGACCAACGACGCTGACCTCAGCGTAAAAAGAACCGTTCGATAGCTCAGCTGCTCGCTCAGCTCGCTTTCCACACGATCGGGTTTTCCGTGTAGGCATCAGCGCCGTTCCCGGTCCACTCCTCCTGGACGATCGAGCCGTTGCCTCCGACCATGTAGATCACGCAGGTCTGATAGGTGACGCCGCGTGTGAACCGCTTGGGCTGGTTGACGTTCGGGCACGGCCGGAAGTTCCCGAGCACGGTCAGTTCCTGACCCTGCTGTCCACGGTCATCGATTGCCTGGAAGCTCGCCGCCGGCTGGTTTTCTTCGGCGGCCGCGTCGCCCGAGCCGACGTTTTGGATTCGCAGCGTGACGTAGTAGGGGGTCTTTCCCTGCTCGGACTTTTCGAGTTCCACGCCGTCGAGTTCGGTCTGAGAGCCCCTCTTGATGCCGAGCACGGTCAGCTGGAGACGATAGGTCGGCTTTGGCTGCCCACCGGGCTCGTAGTCCACGATGGCCGGGGTGCCAAACGGAAGCTTCGTACCGGCCGCGGTCGTCGCGCCGGTCGAAGACGTGGCGCTCGTGGAGACGCTTGTGCTTGCCGTCTGTGTTGGGGTTGACGTGGAGGATGAGATCGCCACGGGAGCACTCCCGCTCAAGCTCGTCGTCGATGAACTCGACCCGCCACAACCGTAGGCCGCAAGCGCCAACAAGGTGCCGACTGCTAGCCCAATCGCGCGCATCTGGTGTCGTTTCGGTGACGCCGTTATGAGCGTGAATCCCATGTCTCCCCCGATCTCTTGTGTGAACATTTGCGCCGTGCTGTGCTGCGAGCGAGCCCCTTAGGCGCCCGGTGCGAGGCGAAGGCTACCGTAAGTAGGCGCGAACCGGCCGAAAAAACCCCACGATGCGACCGCGAACCCCATGAGCCTACATCAGGAGACAGCCCGGGTCACGGCGCCCGCGCACGGACCCCAGCGCCGTCCGTGCAGGTGCTCCCACGATGAATGGCTATCGCGGAGCCGACGCCGGCTGGCCACTCTTCGTGCTCCAGAGAACACTGGTTTCGGTGATCGCGATTGAGTTGAGATCGAGGGCTTCCTGTCCTGCCTTGGCTAGGAACAGTTGGCGAGGTGGACCGAGCGAGTTGGAGTTTGACCGGCAGCAGACAGACCTCCCATTCCTTTGGGTCGCCGCCTTCGCCAAGTACGGCGACCGTGCCGTCGTTCGCGATCGCGTATTTGAGGTCCCAGTCTGGAACCCTGGGCAGGCCCGGTTGTTCTTCGGATTCGTTCGTCAAGCCTTCGGACGCGTTGATCAGTCCGGTTCTCACTCGGCCGATTCTAAGGTCTACCCAGCCGACTTCTGTTTCCGATCCGCTCTGAATACCTTCTGACCGGACGACAAAGCCGAGCCGGTACCCGAACACCCTGAAGCCGGATATCGCTTCTCTCACATATGGCTCGCCCCGCCTGACAATGTAGGGTACTCGTGAGCCGGAGCGGCAGACATAGAAAGTCTTGTACGGAGAATTGGGCGCGCCGCTGCCG
>CAYNGQ010000509.1:0-1539 GCA_964396735.1 uncultured Solirubrobacteraceae bacterium
TTGAAATGCACGACTACTCCTCACGCCTCGACCGCATATACTACTACCAGTATCGTGAGCCGTCTGAAGCTAGGCGTGAGTCAACAGGAGAACCAAACCTGTTCGACGGTGGGCTCGTGGAAGCACTTCCGGAAAAGCGCCACTATGGCGACAAGGGCGAACGACGACCGGCCTACTGCATACTCGCCAAGTGCTCGAGCTCGACATGAGGATCCCTGAGACGACCAGATCGACCATGCGTCGAGCCTGCGGAATGATCGGCCGAGGCTACTACCATACGATCATGCGACGTTATGCTCTGATCTCAATGATGGCGATCGGTCTGGCGGCCTTCGCTATGCCGGCGATCGCCCGCACCAGTCATAAGCACCGATCCGCCAACGGTGGGTGCACGATGCACGAGCTAACCCAACATCTCCTAGCTGATTCACAGGCCATTGTCTATAACCGCGAAGGAAGCGAGAGGCCGGGTCGTGGAGAATATTTCGAACCTGGCGGAACGGTTGGATGCGCTTACGGATGGGGCCACGTGTACTATCTCGGACCGCCGGCCGGGGCTGAATGTTTGTCTCCGGGTGGCTGCGATTCGCTTGAACATCCGGTTGTGGCGGGGCCGTTCGCTGCTTTCGATTATGGCCGGTCGCAAGAAGCAAGGCCGCCATACGCGGAAGACGTGATCCGCGTCGTCGATCTGCAGACCGGACAACGCGTCCACAACATCCCGACCGGGCCTTCCACGCCGGAAAAGCGGGTCGGGATCGGTCCCGCGACCGCCATCGTCCTCAAGGGCGATGGGTCGGTTGCGTGGATCGCTGAAAGGGCATACCGGCTGCCGCCGACCGCGCCACCCGAATATGAAGTGCGCGCGGTTGACGAAAATGGCGAACGGCTGCTGGCCTCCGGGACGAGTGTGGGCCCGAAGTCGCTCGCGCTCGCCGGAAGCACGCTCTATTGGACCGAAGCGGGCCGGCCGATGTCGGCGCCGCTGAACTGAGGGCCGTCGAGTGGCCGGAACGCGCTGGCGGTGGCGTGCAGTGGCTGCGTGCGCACTGGCGGTCACAGCGGCGGGGTGCGGCGGAACGAGCAGCAGCCACACGACGACCGCCGCCCAGAGCCGGGTCAATGCGGCCCGGGGGAAGGCGCGTGCGCCGTCTTATCGCGTAGGGCAGTACTGCGTGGCCCGCAACGAGACGATCTATCGCGCTGCGGGCCTGAACTGCAGGGACCATCATCTTGCACGATGACGGGTAGCTCGCCAATCGGTGACGAGCATCCCGAGCACCGAAGGGGCTCTCGTGGAGGAATGCGGGTCTCCCCGATGCCCGAGCACTACAGGAGCCGGCAGGAACACACGATCACGGCGTTCGGGCAGTGACTCCGCGAGCTGCGCACCGAGCACGGTCTTTCCCATGACGACCTCGCGCGCCCCTAGCGCTTGGTCCAGCTGCACACCGTCGCCGTCCCGGCACGCTTCGGGGCCCGGCCCGCCGCGATGTCCGCTCGGAGCCGCGCAACCCCCGCTCGTAACTCCTCGGGATG
>CAYNGQ010000510.1:0-1726 GCA_964396735.1 uncultured Solirubrobacteraceae bacterium
GGCGGGCCGCCGCGTTCTTCGATCTCGACCGCACCCTGATGGCCGGCTCCTCTGGCTTCTACTTCGCGAAGGCTGCCTTCGAGACGGGCATGATCACGCGCGGCCGGCTGCTGCGCGACCTCGGTGAAAACGTGCGCTTCCGTCTGCGCGGCTCCACCGACGAGCGCGCCGACGTGGTGCGCCGGCGCGTGGGAGAGATGATCGAGGGCGTTCCCGTGCGGGATCTCGAGCGCCTCAACCCGCGCGTGCTGGCGGGAGTGCTGCCGCGCCTGTATCCGCAAATGCTGGAGCGCGCCTACGCCCACCAGGAGGCTGGGCGCAGCGTGCACATTCTGACCGCCGCGCCGCAGGAGATGGCCGATCTGCTGGCGCGCGTGCTGTCCTTCGACGGGGGCATCGGCTCGCGTCTGGAGGTGCGCGATGGTCTCTACACCGGCCGCGCCGCCGGCCCGTTCAACTACCGCGAGGGCAAGGTGCTCTCGCTGCGCGAGCTCGCCGCGCGGGATGGCATCGACCTCGCCGCCTCCTTCGCCTACTCCGACTCCGAGTCCGACCTGCCGATGCTGCGCGCGGTCGGGCATCCGGTGGTCGTCAACCCCGACCCCGACCTCTCCCGCATCGCCGCGGAGGAGGGTTGGGAGGTGCTGCGCCTCGACCGCCTCGGGCGGCGTTTGAAGATCGCCGTCGCGCTCTCCGCCGGCGCCACGCTCGCCGGTCTCGGCGGGGTCGTGCGCGGGCGTGCCGTCAGCCGCGACGCCGCGCGGGCATAATCCTCCGCGATGTCCTCCAGCCCCACCCACGGCAAGATCCGCGTTGTCGTCGCCAAGCCCGGGCTCGACGGGCACGACCGCGGCGCCAAGATCATCGCCCGTGCGCTGCGGGATGCGGGCATGGAGGTGATCTACACCGGCCTCCACCAGACACCCGAGCAGATCGTCGAGACCGTGATCCAGGAGGACGCCGACGCGGTTGGGCTCTCGATCCTCTCCGGCGCCCACATGACGCTGGTGCCACGGGTTGTGGCGCTGCTGCGCGAGCAGGGCGTCGACGATGTGCTCGTGACCGTCGGCGGCACGATCCCGGCGGAAGACATCCCCGAGCTCAAGCGTTTGGGGGTGGCCGAGGTCTTCACGCCCGGTGCGCCCACGCAGGCGATCGTCGACTTCATCCGCGCCGGCGTTGCGGAGGATTGATTGACTCGTCAGTCAACCGCTTAAAGCAGTAGCATTGTCACGTCCAGATACCCATTAGGAGATCGACCGAATGAAGATTTGCGTCCAAGCCATGGCTGGGGGAGGGCAGGCCCTCCCCCAGAACCCCCTCCCCACGGCGAGGAGGCTGGTCTGATGAAGATTTGCGTCCTTGTCAAGGAGGTTCCGGACGCCGCCGTCGAGAAGCGCATCGACCCCTCGACGGGGCGGATGGATCGATCCGGTGAGAAGAACCTCAATCCGTATGACACGCACGCGATCGAGGCCGCGATGCAGATCCGCGAGGGCGGCGCGGCCGAGGTCGAGGAGATCGTCGCGGTGACGATGGGCCCCGCGAGCGCCACGCGCGCGCTCCAGAAGGCCGTCTCGCTGGGCGCGGACCGCTCGGTGCACCTCAGCGACGACGCGTTGGCGGGCTCCGATGTGGCCGCGACCGGCTACGCGCTGTCCAAGGCGCTGGAGAAGGAGTCCCCCGATCTCGTGCTGCTCGGCCAGCAATCCGACGATGGCGAGTG
>CAYNGQ010000511.1:0-7118 GCA_964396735.1 uncultured Solirubrobacteraceae bacterium
CGCGGGCCTGCGCGGCCCCGTGTTCATCGACGAGGTGCAGCGCGCGCCCGAGTTGCTGCTTGCGATCAAGGCCGCCGTCGACCGAGACACCGCGCTGGGCCAGGCGCCGACGAACGCAGGCTTGCCGCGGACGATCAGGTGACCGGTAAGGCACTTGAGAACTTCGTCGTCACCGAGGTGCTCAAGCACGCAGACTGGTCGCAGATCGACACCACCGCCCACCACTACCGTCAGCGCGAGGAGGAGATCGACCTCGTGCTCGAAAGCCGAGCCGGCGAGCTCGTCGCGATCGAGGTGAAGGCTGCGACCTCGGTCGCCCGCCGTGACATCAGGCCGATGGAGCGGCTGCGCGATTCGGTTGGCGAGCGCTTCAGGGCCGGGGTCGTCGTATGTGCGGGCACCCAGACGATCCCCCTCGGTGATCGTCTGTGGGCACTGCCAATCAGCTGTCTCTGGGCCTGATCAGCGGAGCTTGGCGAGTTCGAGCGGCGCCACAGTTCGTTGACACATCGAGCTCTCGCGACCAGTGGGGAGTCGAGTGCTGACTGAGTCTTGGAGGTCTTTACGCACCACACGAACTGCCCGATTCGGGCAGCTCTTTCGACGCTTCGGACGACGTGTCTGTAGGCCCTACGGGGGGGTCGCTAATTCGTTCGTCCAACACCCGTGCAGATTGTCGATAGCGCGTGCATTCTTGCCACCTCGACCGAATGCAAGCAGCGCTTCAAAAGTGTGTCTTCGCGAAATGTGAATCGCCCATCCACACTCACCAAAAAAGCGAGACTGAGTCAGGAGACTGTTGAAATGCGACCGCTTCAAGCTCTCAAACACACACTGCAACACACCTCATCGACCGACCGCATCGCAAGTCCGCGGAGCATCGCGCTATCCGCACAGGGTGGCCCGAGCCGGACGGCGAGCCGCCACGACGCGCAGGTGTTCACGCCCGGGCGCATCGTGCCCGCCGACCCATACACAGTGTGGCTCCAGCAGCGCGAAGCGGACCGCGAACGAGAGGAACACCGTATGAACCCCCGCGACGCCTGGGACAATCTGCGGTCTCAGAGCTTCTGCGCGATCGGACGAGGCTGAGGATAGGCGTTTGCGCGATCCGCGCGGCGTCTGCTCGATCGGACGTAGCTGACGACGGGGTTGCGCGCGATCCGCGCGGCGTCTGCGCGATCCGAGCGATGATCGTTCTCGTGCCGTGGCTGCTGTAGAACTATGATGCGCCCGTTTCCCCGGAAGCCGGGTACATGCACAAGACGAGCAATCACGAGCGAGCCTGAAAGGAGAGCGGCATGTCGCTGGGCACCATTCTCGAGGCCCCCGAGCATGAGTTCGACGACGAGGAGTGGGAGGACGACGAGGAGTTCGGCACCGACGGCGAGGAGCTGGACCTCGACGAGTACGAGGACCCGATCGAGGAGGACGGGGACGAGGACGAGATTTGAGGTGGGGCTCGCTGAGCAGTCGCCCGCCCGCCGAGACGGTGCATAGAAGTGCCCGCGTCCTGCATGTAACCGTCAGGCGGATGGATGCCGGATGCCCCGACTGGGCGTGCTGGCCGTACGCTTGAGGCGTGCCCCTGTCTCCTGCCTCGACCTCGATCGGCCACAGCGTCAGCAGCTTCCTGGAAGCGGCCGGCCAGTTCTTCTCGGACCTGGCCGCGGTCCACTGGGGAGCGCTGGTTCTGGGCCTGGCGTTCTTCAGCCTCAACCTGACGCTGCGCTCGCGGGCGTTCTTCCACAGCCTGCGCGCTGCCTACCCGGCGGTGAGCTTCCAGTGGCGGCGCATCTGGGGCGCCTACTGGGCGGCGGTCGGCTTCAACAACGTGGTGCCCGCGCGCGGGGGAGACATCATCAAGCTGTTCCTCACGCGCAGCTCGATCCCCGGCTCGACCTACCCGACGGTCGCCTCGGCGTTCTTCGTGGAGTCGGTGTTCGATGCGACGGTGGGGGTGCTGGTGCTGATCTTCGCCTTCTCGCAAGGCGTCTTTCCCAAGCCGCCGGACTTCTCGCAGCTGGGCTCCTTCGACATCTCCTACCTGGCGGCGCACTTCCGCTTCACGCTCTTCCTGATCACCGCCCTGGCGATCCTCGGGCTGGTGGCGTTCGCGGTGCTGTCGGTGCGCGTGCAGGCCTTCTGGGAGCGCGTCCGCCAGGGCCTGACGATCCTCGCCGACCGGCCCCGCTATCTGCGCGAAGTGGCCGCCTTGCAGGCTCTCGGGTGGATGTGCCGCTTCGCTGCCTTCTGGTTCCTGCTCGACGCCTTCCGCGTCGGCGGCTCGGTGGAGAACGTGCTGCTCGTGTTCGGCGTCAACCAGGTCGCGGGCGCGGTGCCGTTCACGCCCGGGGGCGCCGGGGTACAGCAGGCGCTGCTGGTGAAGGTGTTCGCCGCGAGCGCCGCCGGCACGGCGGCGGTGGCCGCGTACTCGGTGGGCCAGCAGATCGCGATCGCCACCCTCACTGCGCTGGTGGGCCTGGGCGCGGTCGTGTTCATCTTCCGCTTCCGCTCCTTCCGCGAGGTGATCGCCGCCGGGCGTGCCTCCCGCGATGCCGAGCGCCGCGCCGAGCGGGCAGGCGTTTTATTCGAGCCCGCCCACCCCGACGAGCCGCCTCCTGAAGTCCCGCGCGCGCCTCGCGCCCGAGCGTGACCCGCTTTGCTACTGAAGTCCCTCGCGCGCCTCGCGCACGAGCGTGACCGCCTCGGGGAAGACGGTCGCCATCACCGCGCGGATCTGCTCGGCCTGCGCCTCGGCGCTGCCCTGCACGTTGACGCGGTTGACGGCGGCCACCGTCATGTCGACCGCGAGCTTGATCGCGTTGTCGGCCCAGGCGAGGCGCTGCTGGCCCTGCATTTGCATGGCGAAGTCCGCCAGGCGCCGCTGCAGCTCGTCAGGGTCTCCGAACAGGTCTCCTAGACCGCCGCTCTCCATTGATCCCATCGTAGCGGGCCAACCCGTAGACTGGCCTGCCCCATGCCCCGCAACAACGACGAGGAACCGGCCGGCCAGCCTGCCAAGCCAGACAAAAAGCAGGTCCGCGCGCGGGTCGAGCACGAGACCGAGCGCCGCAACCGCCTCGGGGTGCCCTCGATCGCCGGCGGCGTGCTGTTTCTGCTGGGCGGCGTGATCGTCACCACGACCCTGCGCTCGCTGCCGACGGTCGGCACGATCCAGGGCCTGGCGCCGGCGCTGCGCGGGGAAGCCAACCCCGCGGTGAGCCCGGGCGCGGCCGAGGTGCGGTTCATCGACCACCACGCCTTCGGGCTGATCGCCGGCAACCTGCTGCAGGCGGTGGCGATCTTCTTCCTCGTCCTGGTGCTGCTCTTCCTGCTGGGCGCCATTCGCTTCCGTCGACCGGAGACGAGCAGGGCCGCGCGCCCGCTCGTTCTTTATGGGGGGGTGGGGATGGTGCTCGTGTCGATCGCTCACCCGCTCGCGCAGGTTCTGAACGCGCGCAACTTCGTCTCCGGCCACGATTTCACGGCTGAAGCGGTCAACCACGCGCTGACGCAGAGCACGGTGCTGGAAGCCAGCGAGTACGTGGGGCTGTTGGCGGGGCTGGCGCTGGCGGCGGGGATGGTCGTGGTGACGCTGGGCGCCACGCGCACCGGCCTGATGGCCCGCTGGACGATGTACCTCGGGATCTTCGCGGCGCTGCTCGCCTTCACCCCCTTCGGGCTGGCGCTGGGGGAGGTGCAGCAGCTGATCCCGGCCTTCTGGATGGTGACCACGGGCATCCTGCTGATGGGGCGCTGGCCGGGCGGCGATCCCGCCGCGTGGGCCGCCGGCGAAGCGCGCCCGTGGCCTTCATCGGCTGAAGTCCGTGCTCAGCGCGATGCGGGTGGGGCGGGCGGCCGCCGTGGGCGGGCGCAGTCAAGTGGGCGGCCGAGCACGCAGCCGAGCATCGAGGGGGGCGCCAACGGAACGGGCGGCGATGTGGCGCCCGAACCGATGCAGCCGGCTCGCGGTGGGAGCTCGTCGAGGCGGCGCCGCAAGCGGGGGGCGCGGGGATAGTTGTATTCATTTCGGACCCCAACCACTTCATTTTTTGAAGGGTTGGAGCGCCGATCGAACAACAATCTTCCTGGACTCCGACTACTTCACTTTGTAAAGGGTTTGGGTGTCGAGCGAACAACAAGCATCTTGAGATCCCATCACTTCATTTTGTGAAGGGTTTGGGTTTCCTCCCGAGCGGGAATACTCGCTCTGAGAACGTGGGAATTGTCACATTCCCCCTTCCCCGTTCGCCAACGATCCACAAAGCGTCCTAGAAGCCCAGAGCCCCTGGAGGGGCTTTGGGGCTGGAGGGAGGACCCCATGGAGGCAGCATCCATTCATCGCCCCGACTCGATTCAGTCGATCCCGCGTCGTGAGCCGCCGCCGGGAGAGGCCGCGCAGGCGACCCTGTGGAAACCGGCCGACCCCGGTCCGCTCGGCCTGGCGGGGTTCGCGATGACGACGTTCGTGCTCTCGATGTTCAACGCCAACCTAGTCGACGAAAAGGGCGTCCCGGTGGTGCTCGGGCTGGCGCTCGCCTACGGCGGGATCGTGCAGCTGCTCGCCGGCATGTGGGAGTTCCGCACCGGCAACACCTTCGGCGCTGTGGCGTTCTGCTCCTACGGCGCCTTCTGGATCTCGTTCTGGGCGTTGAACGTCTTCTACGCCAAGTCGATCGGCGGCAACGTGGGGCACGCTATCGGCGTGTACCTGTGGGCGTGGGCGATCTTCACCGCCTACATGACGGTGGCGGCGCTGCGCGTCAACCTGGCGGTGCTGACGGTGTTCGCGCTGCTGACGGCCACCTTCATCCTGCTGGCGATCGGCGCGGTGGGCCCGCACGCGACCGTCACGCACTGGGGCGGCTACATCGGCCTGGCGACCGCCGCCGCGGCGTGGTACGCCTCGTTCGCCGCCGTGGCAAACTCGACGTTCGGACGCACGGTGATGCCGGTGGTGCCTTTGAGCAAACGCGAGTGAGCGTACTCTGGCGGGGTGGTGCCTTGCTTGGGGCAAGAGCGCGCGACCCAGCCCTGGGCGCGCGACCCTGCCCTGGGCGACCCACCCTGGTAGTGGTGGCGCCTTTGGGCGAACGCGACTGACAAACACGACTGAAGAAAGAGAAGGGCGGAGATGGCGACCGAACCAAAGTCTGTTTCAGGCGAGGCGCTCGACCGCGAGCTCGCGGAGCTGCTGGAGGTGCCGACGTTCGAGCCCTCCCCGGAGTTCCGCGAGCAGGCGCTGCTGTCCGACCCCGCGGTATACGAGGAGGCCGCGCGCGACCCGCAGGCGTGGTGGGCGGGGCAGGCGAAGCAGCTGCACTGGTTCGAGCCGTGGGAAACGGTGCTCGACGACTCCAACCCGCCCTTCTACAAGTGGTTCACAGGCGGTCGCCTGAACGCCTCCTACAACTGCCTCGACCGCCACGTGCTGGAGGGGCGGGGCGAGCGCGTCGCGTACCATTGGCGCGGCGAGGAGGGGCAGGAGCGCGACCTCACCTACGCGCAGCTACTGGCGGAGGTGCAGCGCTTCGCGAGCGCGCTGAAGGATCTGGGCGTGCGCCGCGGCGACGTGGTGGGGATCTACCTGCCGATGATCCCCGAGGTGGTGGTGGCGATGCTCGCCTGCGCGCGTATCGGCGCCCCCCACAACGTCGTCTTCGGCGGCTTCTCCGCGGAGGCCGTGCGCGAGCGGATGGAGTTCTCCGAGGCGAAGGTGCTGATCACCGTCGACGGCGCCGCGCGCAAGGGCAAGACGGCACCGGTGAAGGACCGGGTGGACGAGGTGATGGGCGACCTCGACACGCTCGAGAAAATCGTGGTGGTGAGGAGCAAGGGGACGCCCTGCGAGATGCGCGAGGGCCGCGACGTGTACTACGACGAGATCCTCGCCGCCGCCGCGGCGGAGTGCCCGGCCGAGCCGCTTGACGCCGAGCACCCCCTATACATCCTCTACACCTCCGGATCCACCGCCAAGCCGAAGGGCATCCTGCACACCACGGGGGGCTACCTCACCGGCGTGTCGGCCACCCACCGCTATGTGTTCGACCTCAAGCCGGAGTCCGACGTGTACTGGTGCGCGGCCGACGTCGGCTGGGTCACCGGCCACTCCTACATCGTCTACGGCCCGCTGTGCAACGGCGCCACCTCGGTGATGTGGGAGGGCGCGCCGGACTACCCCAACAAGGGCATCTGGTGGGAGCTGATCGAGCGCTACGGCGTCACCATCCTCTACTGCGCTCCGACGGCGATCCGCGCCTGCATCAAGTGGGGAGCGCAGTGGCCCAACGGGCACGACCTCTCGACGCTGCGGCTGCTGGGCACGGTCGGCGAGCCGATCAACCCGAAGGCGTGGCTGTGGTACCACAAAGTGATCGGCGGCGGGCGCTGTCCGATCGTCGACACCTGGTGGCAGACCGAGACCGGGGCGATCATGATCACGCCGCTGCCCGGCATCACCGCCACCAAGCCGGGCTCCTGCACGCACCCCTTCCCCGGCGTCGAGGCGGAGGTGTACGACGAGTCCGGCGGGTATCCGATCGAGCACGGCCAGGGTCTTTTGGTGCTCACCCGCCCGTGGCCGTCGATGCTGCGCACCCTTTACAAGGAGGAGGAGCGCTACATCAAGACCTACTTCGAGCGCTTCGGCAAGGAGACCTACCTGGTGGGCGACGCGGCCCGCCGCGACGCCGACGGCTACCTGTGGGTGATCGGGCGCATCGACGACGTGGTCAACGTCTCCGGGCACCGCCTCTCCACCGCGGAGGTCGAGTCGGCGATCGTCGCCCACCCCGACGTCGCCGAGGCCGCGGTGATCGGCCAGCACGACGAGGACACCGGGCAGGCGATCGTGGCGTTCGTGACGTTGCAGGGCGAGCTGGAGGGCGACGAGCGCGAGGTCGAGAGCATCCGCGCGACGGTCGCCGAGCGAATCGGCAAGTTCGCGCGCCCCAAGCGGATCATCTGGGCCGACGACCTGCCCAAGACGCGTTCGGGCAAGATCATGCGCCGCCTGCTGCGCGACATCGCCGAGGGCCGCGCGCTGGGCGACGTCACCACGCTGCGCGACCCCGGAGTGACCTCGCAGCTGGAGGAGCGCGTCAGGGAGCTGCAGG
>CAYNGQ010000512.1:0-3194 GCA_964396735.1 uncultured Solirubrobacteraceae bacterium
TCGGCATCAAGTCGACCGCGCTGTGCCCCGCGTTTGTCGACACCCCGATGACCGACTTCATCAAGGGGGAGGTCAAGCCCGAGGAGATGATCCGCTCCGAGGACATCGCCGAGGCGGTGCGCTACCTGCTGCGGGTCTCCCCCGCGTGCGTGGTGCCCGAGATGATGTTCGTGCGCCCGGGCGACGCGCTGTAGCGCCGAGCCAAACCGCCGGCACCACAGATCGAAACGACCCGCCGGCGTGGTTGGCCTGGCCCAGCACCCGTCGCACCGCGCGGATCAGCGCCCCGGTACCCCGGCTTGGCGTCAGACGGACACGCGCTCGCGCCGGCGACCCAGCCAGCGCGGGGCGCGCAGACGCCGCGCGACGATTTCGCCGCCCGGCTCCGGCGCGAGCATCGCGTCCGTGCGGGCCCGCTCCCGATCCGCGCGCTCACGACGGACGCGCAGCGCGGCGTGCTCGTCGATCGCCTGGGCGAGATCGACGCGCTCCTCGTCCAGCAAGCTGCCGCGCAGCAGCGCCACCAGTGTGGAGAGCTCGTGCGGGGTGGCGGGGCGCCGGCGTCGCGCGTGCGTGAAGCGGTCCCAGGAGCGCGCGAACGAGAGGAAGTTGGTGCGCCCACCGCGGCGGTGAGCGGCGAGCATCGGACACACTCCCCCCTCGCCGTCGGTGTAGGCGCCGACGATGATGCGAGAACTGCCGAGCACCCCCTCCAGCATCGCTTCGCGGGTGCCCACGGGCAGGCACTCGATCGCGAGGCGCAGCTCGCGGATGGTGCGGGTGTTGCGAGACGAAGAGCGGATTGACATAGGCTGTCAGTGCCAGCGGCCCACCGGCCGGCGGCGCGTCCAGCGTAGGGCACGGGGTCGCGCACGGCAACGAATCCCCTTCCCCTGAAAGGAAACTTGCGCATGAAGCTCGGCGTTCACATCGGCTATTGGGGCCTCGGCCTCACCTCGGAGGACCAGCTGCGCATCGTGCAGGAGGCGGAGCGGCTTGGGTACGACTCGGTGTGGGCGGCGGAGGCCTACGGCTCGGACACCGCCACCGTGCTGGCGTGGCTGGCGGGGCAGACCTCGACAATCCGCCTCGGCGCGGGGATCTTCCAGATGCCGGGGCGCTCGGCGGCGATGACCGCGATGACCGCCGCCACGATCGACCAGCTCTCCGGCGGGCGCATGATCCTCGGGATTGGCTCCTCCGGCCCGCAGGTCGCGGAGGGCTGGCATGGGCAGCGCTTCGCCAAGCAGCTGCAGCGCACGCGTGAGTATGTGGCGGTGGTGCGGATGGCGCTGGCGCACGAACGCGTGGAGTTCCACGGCGAGACGCTCCAGCTGCCGCTCCCTGACGGCCCGGGCAAGGCGCTGAAGCTGACGATCCGCCCCGTGCAGGAGCACATCCCGATCTACCTCGCGGCTATTGGCCCGAAGAACACGGCTTTGGCGGGCGAGATCGCCGACGGCTGGATCCCCACGCTGTTCTCCCCCGAGCACGTATCCGAGCTGCGCCCGCTGCTGGAGGAAGGCGCCGCGCGCGCCGGGCGCACGCTCGACGGCTTCGACATCGCGCCTACGGTCAACGCGTTCGTCACCGACGACCTCGAGGCGGCGCGCAACGCGACGCGGCCGTTCATCGCGCTGTACGTCGGCGGGATGGGCTCGCGCAAGCAGAACTTCTACAACAACCTCGTCCAGCGCTACGGCTTCGAGGCGGAGGCGAAAACGATCCAGGATCTCTACCTCGAAGGCAAGCGCGAGGAGGCGATGGCGGCGATCCCCGACAGGCTGATCGACGCCGTCTCGCTCTGCGGCCCCCCCGACCTGGTGCGCGAGCGCCTCGCGATCTTCCGCGACGCGGGCGTCGGCACGCTCGGGATCACCCCGCTCGCGTTCACCGCCGAGGAGCGCCTCACACAGCTGCGCTTGGTGGCGGAGCTGGCTGCCGCGTAGTGCAAGTTCCCGTGTGGTCGCGCACGTGAGGGATTTTCATTTGGATTTGGAGGATGGGTCGCGTAGCGCCCGCACCGCGGCCGCTGCGAGGACATCCAGGCAAGCGGGCCGCGACCAAGGCGCTCACCCCGGGGACGATCAGGTAGAGCGCCCACCACGCGGGGACAGCACCGACGGGGCCCGTCCCAGGCGGATCCTCCTCGGCGCCTTCGGGGACCCGGGCCACGCCTTCCCGATGATCGCGCTCGGGCGCGCGCTGGCGGCGCGCGGGCACGAGGTGACGCTGCAGACGTGGGAGCGCTGGCGCACACACGTGGAGGCGGAGGGTGTGCGCTTCGCCCCCGCTCCCGAGTACCACGTCTTCCCCAACGGACCCGAGCCGCTCGACTTCTACGAGGCGGTGGTGCACGCCACCCGCGACACGCTCCCGTTGGTGCGCGAGCTAGAGCCGGAGGTCGTGGTCGCCGACATCCTCACGCTCGCCCCCGCGCTTGCCGCGGAGCTCCAGAACGTTCCGGTTGCGACGCTCATCCCCCACGTGCATCCCCACCCTCCGCCGGGCGCTCCGATCTACTCGATCGGCGCCCGCCTGCCGCGCAGCGCGCTCGGCCGCGCCTTCTGGCAGCGCGCCACGCGGCCGGTGGAGCATGGCCTGGAGCGGGGCCGGCAGGATCTCAACGCCGTACGGGAGCGCCTCGGCCTGCCGCCGCTCGGCCACGTTCACGGCGGCATCAGCCGGCAGCTGGCGCTGGTGGGGACCTTCCCTCAGCTCGAGTACCCGCGTGCCGAGGGTGGGTGGGGCCCGAATACCCATGTGGTCGGCCCGCTGATCTGGGAGCCCCCCACCGCGGACGTCGCGCTCCCACCGGGCGAGGACCCGCTCGTGCTGGTCGCCCCCTCCACCGCCCAGGACCCAGAGCACCGTCTGCTGGGAGCCGCGCTACGAGGACTCGCCGACGCCCCGGTGCGCGTGCTCGCCACCTGGAACCGCCGTCTCCCCTCGGCGCCGCTGCCGGTACCCGCGAACGCGCGCGTGGTCGAGTGGCTCTCCTACGCGCGCACGATGTCCCATTGCAACGTGGTCGTCTGCCACGCCGGCCACGGCACGCTCGCCCGCGCGCTCGCCAGCGGTTGCGCGGTGGTTGCTTGCCCCGTCGCCGGCGACATGGGCGAGAACGCCGCCCGCCTGGACTGGGCCGGCGCGGGCGTCCGCCTCCCCCGCCGCTTCGTTTCGCCCCGACCTCT
>CAYNGQ010000513.1:0-6114 GCA_964396735.1 uncultured Solirubrobacteraceae bacterium
AGGACGGATTTGCTTGTCCCGGTGCGCTCAGACCGCGGCTTTCGGCGCCAGCAGCTGGCGCACGAGGTGCAGCGCGACCGTGGTCGCGCGTTCGCGGATGTCCTGCCTGCCACCCGGGAGCGTCACCACACGCGCACGCGACCCGTCGGGGGCAATCACGCTCAGGCAGACCGTGCCCACCGGCTTCTCCTCGGTGCCGCCGCCAGGGCCGGCCACGCCGGTGATGCCCACGCCCACATCCGCTTCCAGGCGCTTGCGCGCTCCCTTCGCCAGCGCCTCTGCTACCTCGGGCGAGACGGCGCCGTGGCGCTTCAGCAGCGCGGCGGGGACGCCCGCGAGCGCGACCTTGGCCTCGTTGGCGTAGGCGACGATCGCCCCGCGCATGTACGCCGAGGAACCCGGGAGATCGGTGAGGCGCGCCGCCAGCAGGCCCCCCGTGCACGACTCGGCCGTGGCGATCGTGCGCGCGGGGACGCCGGCCTCTCCGACCGGAGCCGGGGGACACTCGCCTTCGGCTCGCATCCCCGTTCCGGCCAGCAGCGCCGCGACCTGCTCGTCGATCGTGCTGCCGTCTTCGGAGAAGAGCTGCTCGACGTGGCGCTCTCGCACCGCTGCCACGAACGCGTCGTAGATCGGCTGCGCGTCCGGCTCGTAGCGCGTGACGACCTCCACCTCGCCCCGTTTCAGGCAGGTCGTCACCTCCAGGCGCTCGAGCTCCACGCCCTCGCGCTCGGCGACCCTCAGCGTCTCGGCGATCTCCGACTCGGGGATCCCGAACAGGCGCAGCGTGCGGCGGCGGTAGACCGTGGCGCCCGCGAGTGCCTCGCGCAAAGGGCCGGCGGCGCGGAAATCGTCGCGTACCGCCGCCTCCCACATCGGCTGCAGCTCGCGCGGCGGGCCAGGGAGCACGACCACCGTGGGGCCGGCTCGGCCCTCGGCGGGGGTCACGACCAGCCCCGGGGCGGTGCCGACGGGCTCTAGCACCGTGGCGCCGGCAGGGATCGTCGCCTGCTTGCGAGCGCCCTCGTGCATCGCCTCGACGCTGACGTTGCGCCAGCGGGCGCCGAGGCGCGCGACGATCGCCTCGATCCGCTCCTGCAGCGGCTCGTCCCACACCAGCTCGCGGCCCTGGAGCTCCGCCACCACCTCGGCGGTGAGGTCGTCGGCGGTGGGGCCGAGGCCGCCGCTGGTGAGCACCACGTCGAAGCGCCGCTCCGCCATGTGGCGCAGCGCGGCGAGCAGGTCCTCGCGGCGGTCGCCGACGATCGCGATCTCCGCGAGGTCGCACCCCAGATCTTCCAGGCGGTCGGCCAGCCAGGGGCCGTTGCGATCGGCCACGCGGCCGCTCAGCACCTCGGTGCCGGTGACGACTATCCCCGCGCGCGCGCTCACCGGCTCATCCGCTCACTTGCATGTCGGCGCTTCGCTTTCCACCAGCGTGCGCATCCCCGTGCGGGTGATCGCGTAGCCGATCGCGCCGGAGGAGGCCGGCACGGTCACGGGCTTGCCGTTGACGATCAGTGTCACGGCGTTGTTGCCGAGCGTCAGTTCGAAGCGGCGGGCGTGGTAGATCGGCTCGGGGCTTTCCGGGGTGAGGATCACGCCCGGGATCCGCTTGCGCCCGCCGTCGCCGATCAGGCAGACGTACACTTCCGCGCTCGGTTCGAGCTTCAGCGAGGCCAGCGTCGCCGTCGCGTTGGCCGTGCCGGTCGGGTGCGCTCGGTGGACCCGTTTGGGGTGGGTGCCGCGCGCGCCGGTCACCGGGATCGTCGCCGACGGTTTGTTGGAGGGCGAGCTGCCGCCCGAGAGCAGCGCGTACACCAGCAGCACGATCACGATGCCCACGGCGCCGACCGCCGCCATGTAGGCGCGCGAAGGGCCCGTGCGCGGTGCCGGCGCGCCCGGGCCGCGGCGCATCGCCCCGCCGGCCCGCTGGCGGGCGCGGCGGGGGGCCGAGACGGTCTGCTGCTGGATCGGCTCGATCCCGTCGCCGGGGTGCTCGTAGTGAAGCTTGTACTCCTCCACCAGCGCGCGGCCGTCGAGGCCGAGCGCGTTGCCGTAGGTGCGCAGGAAGCTCTTGACGAACGTCGGCCCCGGTAGCAGGTCCCACTCCTCGTTCTCCAGGGCGCGCAGATACTTCGCGCGGATCTTCGTCTGCGCCTCGATCTCCGAGACGTCGATCCGCGAGCGCATCCTGGCCTCGCGCAGTGTCGCCCCGATCTCAGGCATGGGCCACACCGGGAGGGGGCCCGGGGGGAGGGCCTGCCCTCCCCCCGCTAAGCGTTGCTCCGATCTCGGGCATCTCGGCTGTGAAGGCTAGTTGACCGCCCTCTCCTCCAGGGCAGCCAGCACGCGCGGCACGTCCGCCTCGGCGATCAGCACCTGACGGGGCTTGGAGCCCTCGTAGCCGGAGATCACGCCGCGGCGCTCGAGCATGTCGATCATCCGGCCCGCGCGCGTGTAACCAAGGCGCAGGCGCCGCTGCAGCATCGAGGTCGAGGCGGTCTGCATCTCCGCGACCAGCGCGATCGCATCCTTCAGCAGCGGATCCTCGTCGGGGTCGAACTCGTCCGGCCCCGAGCCATCCCCCTCCTTCTCCGTCGGCTCGACCTCCTCCAGCAGCTCCTCGCGCAGCTCCGGTTCGCCCTGCTTGCGCCAGAAGTCGGTCAGCTTTGCGATCTGCGGCTCGTCGATGTAGGCGCCCTGGATGCGCTGCAGGCGCGATGAGCCGACCGGGCTGAACAGCATGTCGCCCTGCCCCAGCAGCGACTCGGCGCCGTTCTGGTCGAGGATCACGCGCGAGTCGGTCTGCGAGGAGACCGCGAAAGCGATCCTGGATGGCACGTTGGCCTTGATCATGCCCGTGATCACGTCCACGCGCGGGCTCTGCGTCGCCAGCACGAGGTGGATGCCGACCGCGCGCGCCTTCTGCGCGAGGCGGATGATCGAGTCCTCGACGTCGGCGGGCGCGACCATCATCAGGTCGGCGAGCTCGTCGATCACGCAGAGGATGTACGGCAGCGGCGGCTCGCCCCGCGCTTCGCGCGCCTTGTTGAGCTCCGGCAGGCTGCGCGTGCGCGCCAGCGACATCGTGCCGTAGCGCTGCTCCATCTCGCGCACGAGGTTCTGCAGCGCGTTGGCGGCCATCCGCGGGCTCGTGATCACGGGTGTGAGGAGATGCGGGATTGACTCGTAGTGGTTGAGCTCCACCTGCTTTGGGTCCACCAGCACGAGTCGCAGCTCGTGCGGGCTGGCGCGCAGCAGCACGCTCGCGAGCATCGCGTTGATCGCGCCCGACTTGCCCGCGCCGGTCGTGCCCGCGACCAGCAGGTGGGGCATCTTCGCGAGGTCGGCGCCGATCGCCTTGCCCGCCACGTCCTTGCCCAGCCACACGGTGAGCGGCGACCAATCCTTGGGGGGCTCCTGGTAGACGTCGCCGAGGCGCACGATCCGCCGGCGCGCGTTCGGGACCTCGACCCCCACCGCCTGCTTGCCCGGGATCGGCGCCAGAATGCGGATGTCGGTCGCGGCGAGCGCATAGGCGAGGTCGTCCTTCAGCTGCGTCACCTTCGCGACCTTCGTCCCCGGCGCGAGGCGCAGCTCGTAGCGGGTGATGTGCGGGCCGGCGACGGTGCCGATCACCTTCGCCTGCACCCCGAAGTGGCCGAGCGCCTCGACCAGGTTGGCGGCGGTGCGCTCCTGCCCGGCGGTGTCCGGGCGCGACTGCTCGGCGCTGGAGCGCGACAGCACTCTGGTCGCCTCCGGCAGCCGCCACTCGAAGTCGGGGTCGTCGGTGATGTGCTCGCGCAGGCGGCCTTGGGGGGTGAGATCCTCCGGGTTCAAGGCCTCCACGCCGGAGATCCGCTCGCGCGGCTCCTCCTCGGACTCGGCGGCCGGCGGCAACTCCTGTGGCTCGGGGTCTGGCTCCGGCGGCTCCTGGGGCTCGTCCTCGACCTCGTCGTCGGCCCATGGGTCCACCGGTTCAAGTGGCCGCTCGCCGTCCAGCGAGGGCGCCTCCACGTGGGTGGCGCGCACCACCAGCTTGCCTGGCTCGGGCTCGGGGGGCAGCAGGGTCTCGAGCGGCGTGCGCTCCTCGACCGCGTCGGGCGCCGCTGCGCGCGACGCATCGCCCACGAGAGCGCCTGGCGCATCGCCGCCCCTGACGTGATCGGCCGCAACCCTCGCTTTCAACATCCGCGTGCTGTCCACCATGCCGCTGCCGGTCGCGCGCAGCGCCGCCGCCAGCGAGGCGCCCGTCAGCAGGATCACACCCACCACCAGCAGGAACACGACGAGGATGTCCACGCCAACCTGCTGCACCAGCCGGTGCGCCACTTCGTAGAGCGCCTGCCCGGCGGCGCCGCCATGCGCCTGCACGTAGTCGGAGGACCAGTGCGAAGTCGGCGTGCCCTGTCCCGAGCTCACGCCCAGCGTTCCCGCCGCGAGCGCCAACACGATCGCGCAGAAGAGGCAGATGCTGCCCGTGCGCAGCGGTCGCATCGCCGGCAGCACCGGGCGCATCAGCATCGCCGCGCCGGCTCCCACCAGCGCGAGCGGCGCCAGCACCTTCGCGCGGCCCACGCTCCAGCCGAGCGCCACCGCGAGGGCGTGCCCGAGGCGGCCGCCGTCGCCGTTGCCGTACAGCACCACGCCCATGAACACGCCGACCGCGATCAGCGCGAGAGCCAATACGTCGCGCTGGCGCTGGTCGAGCTCTGGCAGCCGTGGCGGCCACCACGACGGCGGCCAGCCCGAGCCGCGCCGCCGCCGGCGGCTGCGAGCTTTCGCGGCCGATCTGCGAGCGGCCGGCGCTCGGCGTGTGCTGCGCTTGCGTGTGCCTGCCATCCACCCCGCAACTTCGACGCCGGGGCTTCAGACCCTGCCTCGCGACGGCCGGCGACCGCCCGCCGTCGAGGCGCCGCAACCAAAAAGCCTTACCATCGCTTTAGTACAAATCGATACACAGGTACCCATATGAACGATTTCTCCCGCGCACCCAGAGTCCTCGTGGTCGAGGACGACGAGGACATCGCCCAGGCGCTGCAGCGCTCGCTGCGGATGGAGGGCTACGAGGTGCGGATCGCGCTCGACGGTGCCTCCGGCCTCGAACAGTCCCGCAGCTTCGTGCCCGACCTCGTGATCCTCGACCTCGGCCTGCCGAAGGTCGACGGCATCGACGTCGCCCGCGGCCTGCGGGAGCAGGACGACGTGCCGATCCTGATCTTGACCGCGCGCGACGCGCTGGAGTCACGCGTGGAGGGGCTCGACGCCGGCGCCGACGACTACCTCGTCAAGCCCTTCGAGCGCCAGGAGCTGCTGGCGCGGATGCGCGCGCTGCTGCGCCGCCGCCCGCCGCGCGGCTCGGCGCCGCTGAGAGTCGGCGACCTTTCGCTCAACGCCGACACCCACGAGGTCGTGCGCGGCGAACGCGGAATCGAGCTCACCCAGCGCGAGTTCGAATTGCTCGAGTACCTGATGCGCAACGAGCGGATCGTGATCTCCCGTCAGCGGCTGCTCGACGAGGTGTGGGGTTATGACCCCTTCTCACAGACCAACACGATCGAGGTGTTCGTCTCCAATCTGCGCCGCAAGCTCGAGGCCGACGGCGAGCCGCGTTTGCTCCACACCATTAGGGGAGCCGGTTACGTCCTCAGGGCCTGAGCACCCGCCGACGGTCCCGCCCCGGCGATGAGGCGCGCCGCGGCCAACCTGCTCGCGCGGGTCTCGGCGGCGTTCGACCGCCTGCCGATCCGTACGCGCCTGGCGCTCGCCTCGGCGCTGCTGACGTTTGTGATCCTCTGCGGCTTCGCGCTCGTGGTCGGCTCGCTGACCGTGCACCGGATCCGCTCGGACTTCAACACCGAAGTCGCCGCCTCCGCCGACGACCTCTCGAGCCTGCTGCAGATCTCGTCGTTGCCCAACAACCATCTGGTCGTCACACCGAACATCGACGAATATGCCGCCCCGGAGCACGCCGTCATCCGGGTGATCCTCTCCACCTCCGCGAGCGTGATCGAACACACCCCCCATGCCCCCGAACTCGACCCCCCCGACGGACGGATCGCCGGCCTCGAAGGGGGCGCGAACGTCGATGGCTACCGCGTCGAATCGCGC
>CAYNGQ010000514.1:0-4688 GCA_964396735.1 uncultured Solirubrobacteraceae bacterium
TACGAGGCCGACGACGTGATCGCCTCGCTCGCCGAGCGCGCGATGAGCGCCGATCCGCCCGTCCCCGTGACGATCGTCACCGGCGACCGCGACGTCTTCCAGCTGATCGACGAGCGGGGTCTCGTCGAGGTGATGGCGACAGCGCGTGGGATCACCGACACGAAGCTGTACGACCGCCAGGCGGTGATCGACCGCTACGGCATCCCCCCCGAGTTGATCCCCGACTTCTACGGGCTGAAGGGCGACACCTCCGACAACATCCCGGGGATCCCCGGGATCGGCGACAAGACCGCCTCCGACCTGATCCAGCGCTACGGCCCCCTGGAGGAGGTGCTCGCGCACATCCCCGACATCAGCGGCGCCAAGCGCAAACAGAACCTGACGGCGCACGCCGAGGACGCGCGTATCTCCAAGCAGCTTGCCACGGTCGATCGCGGTGTCCCGCTCGACTTCGACCCGACCGCCGAGGCCACGCGCGAGCCTGACCGCTCGCGCCTGCGCGAGGTGTTCCGCGAGTACGAGCTGCGCGACCCGCTGCGCCGCCTCGAGGAGGCGCTCGGCGAGGCCGAGCTGGCGGCGCCGGTGGGCGCCACCGAGGTGCGGCTCACCGGGCGCGTGCGTGCTGGGGCGGTGGCCGACATTCCACGGATCGGCAAGGGCGAGCTGTGCATCGCCGTGCGCCAGGCCGAGGTGCCCGAGGGGGCACTGTTCGCGCAGGACGGTGGCTGGCATTTCGCGATCGCGTCAGGAGAGGATGTGTTCTGCGGCGAGTGCGAAAGCCCGGAAGAGGTCGCGGCCGCATGCGGAGAGCTGCCCGTGGTCGTGCACGACGCCAAGGCGCTCGGGCTGGTGCCGCCAGGTCTCGTCCACGACACCCTGCTGGGCGCCTACCTGCTGGAGCCCGCGCGGCGCGGCTACCCGTTCGCTGAGCTGTGCGAGGAGCGCGGGCTTGCCGCCGACGTGGAGGACCCCGCGGCCGCCGAGGCGCTGCTGGTGGGGGCGCTGGCGGCGTGGCAGCGCGAGCAGATCGCCGAGCGCGGCCTGGAGGGGCTGATGCGCGACATCGAGCTGCCTTTGGTAGGGGTGCTGCGCGCGGTCGAGCTCGTTGGGGTGCGCCTCAACGTGCCGCGCCTGCAGGAGGTGGCTGCGCGCGTGCGCGAGGAGATCGCTGAGCTCGAACAGGAAATCTTCGCGCTCGCCGACGAGGAGTTCCTGATCGCCTCGCCGCAGCAGCTGGGGGAGATCCTGTTCGAGCGTCTCGGCCTGTCGCGCAAGCGGCGCGGCAAGACCGGCTACTCGACCGACGCCAGGGTGCTGCAGGCGATCCGCACAGAGCACGAGATCATCCCGAAGATCGAGCGCTGGCGGGAGCTATCGACGCTGATCAAGACCTACTTCGACGTGCTTCCCGCGCAGACCGACGAGCGCTCGCGCATCCACACCACCTTCCTGCAGGCCGTCGCTCAGACCGGGCGCCTGTCGAGCACCAACCCCAACATGCAGAACGTCCCGATCCGCACCGCTTTGGGCCGCGAGATCCGCGGCTGCTTCGAGGCCGAGGAGGGGCGCGTGCTGATCTCCGCCGACTACTCGCAGATCGAGCTGCGGGTGCTCGCCAATGCCGCGCAGGAGCCGGTGTTGAAGGAGATCTTCGCGCGCGGTGAAGATGTGCACACCGCCACCGCCTCGCAGGTCTTCCAGGTCGCCGCCGAGCTGATCGACCCCGGGATGCGCGCGAAGTCGAAGATGATCAACTACGGGATCGTCTATGGGCTCTCCGACTACGGCCTCGCCGACCGCCTCAACATCCCGCGCGAGGAGGCGAAGGAGTTCATCGACGCCTACCTCGCGCGCTTCCCGCGCGTGGCCGAGTTCATGCGGGAGACGATCGAGCGCGCCAAGGAGGAGGGGCACGTCACCACGCTGTGGGGTCGCCGCCGCCAGATCCCCGAGCTGCGTGCGCGCAACTACCAGGTGCGCTCGCTCGGCGAACGGCTGGCGGTCAACACCGTCGTGCAGGGCACCGCCGCCGACATCATCAAGCTCGCGATGGTGCGCTGCCACCGGGCGCTGAAGGTCTCTGGCATCGATGCCTGCCTGATCCTCACGATCCACGACGAGCTGCTGTTCGAAGCCGCCCCCGAGGACGTCCCCGTGGCGCGTGAGCTGATCGAGCGCGAGATGGTCGGCGTGTGGGATCTTGAGCCGCCGATGGCGGTCGAGATCGGCGTGGGGCGCAACTGGCTGGAGGCGAAGTGAGCCGCGGCCTTGCCGTGCTGCTGACGGCCGGCGCCGGCGTGCTGGTGGGGATGCAGGCTCCGATCAACGCTCGCTTGGGACGCTCCGTCGGCAGCCTGCAGGCGGCGAGCTTCTCCTTCATCGTCGGCACGGTTGCGCTGGTGACGATCGCCGCTTTCTCGCGCCAGGGCCTCGGCACACTGGGCAACGTCGCGCATGTGCCCTGGTGGGCTCTTATCGGCGGGCTGCTGGGAGCGACCTACGTGACCGTCGCGATCCTCACCGTGCGCACGCTCGGCGCCAGCGGCCTCACGGCGGCGGTGATCACCGGCCAGCTCGCGGTCTCTGTCGCGATCGATCGCTTCGGTCTGCTCGGGATTGCCCGCCAGCCGATCGCGCTGCACCGCATCGTCGGGTTGGTGCTGCTGGTGATCGGCGTGGCGCTGGTCGTGCGGCGCTAGTACCTCAGTCAGCCGCTGGTCTCGCTATACGCCTCGCCCAGCAGTCGCACGCCCTGCTCGATCGCCGGCTCGGAGAGGTTGCCGAAGCCGAGCAGGACTCCCGGGGAGCCGCCGGGGGTGAAGCGGTGCAGGGAGAGGCCCTCCATGCCCACCCCGCGCGCGGCGGCGGCCTTGAGCAGCGCCGGCTCGTCGACGCCGTCGGGCAGCCCCATCAGCTCGAACAGGCCGGCGGCCGGGTGGGCGGGCTCGGATAGCTGCGCCTCGGGCAGGTGACGGGCGAGCGCCTCCAGCAGCGCTTCGCGCCGGCGCTGGTAGTGCGTGCGCATGCGCCGTACGTGACGGTCGAGCTCGCCGCGCACGATGAAGTCGCGCAGCGCCAGCTGTCCCACCACCTCCGAGCCGCCGTCATGCACGGCCTTGGCGGCGGAGATCTGCCACGCCAACCACGAGGGCGTCAGCATCCAGCCGAGCCGCATGCCCGGCGTCAGGCGCTTGCTGGCAGAGCCGATGTAGAGCACGCGCTCGGGCGCCAACCCCTGCAGCGCGCCCACCGCCACGCGGTCGTAGCGGTACTCGGCGTCGTAGTCGTCCTCGACGATCAGCAACTCCTCGCGCTCGGCCCACTCGACCAACGCGGCGCGGCGGGAGGGGCTCAGGACCGCCCCGGTGGGGAACTGATGGGCTGGTGTCACGACCACGGCGGCGGCGTCGCTTTCGATCAGCTTGTCAACTCGCAGTCCCTCTGCGTCGACCGGGATCGGCACGATCCGCAGGCCGGCCTGTTCGGCGATCAGCCGGTGTACGTGCCACCCGGGGTCCTCGTGTGCGATCGACTCCACGCCGTGGCCGCGCAGCACCCCGCAGGCGAGCGAGAAGCCCTGCATGAAACCGGTGCAGATCGTCATCTGCTCGGTGTCGGCCGCGGCGCCGCGCACCCGCCCGAGGTAGTCGGTGAGCGCCTCGCGCAGCTCGGGCAGCCCGCGCGGGTCGCCATAGCCGAGCGCGTCCAGCGGCGACTCGCGCAGCGCCGCCCGCAGCGAGCGCACCCAGCGCTCGCGGGGAAAGCTCGCGAGGTCGGGCAGGCCGGGGTGGAAGTGATAGGGGAAGCGCTCCTGCAGCGAGCGGGCGGGGGCGCGCTGGGTGGCGGCGCGCACCGCCGCGCTCACCCTCACCGGTGCGCCCTGGCGGGTGCTGAGATAGCCCTCGGCGGCCAGCTGGCTGTAGGCCTCGCTCACCAGACCGCGCGAGACGTCCAGCTCGGCCGCCAGACCGCGGGTCGAGGGCAGCGCCGCGCCGGGTGCCAGGCGCCCCGCGCGAATCGCCTCGCGGATGCTGCCGGCGAGCTGCTCGCCCAGCCCCAGCTCGCCGCCGCGGTCGAGCTCCACCAGCAGCTCTACTGGTCCTCTGCTTGGGGCCATAACTGGCACTGTACTGTGAGCCAGTTGCGGGCTACGGTGATCGCACACTCTCGATCTTGGAGGCAACCATGAGCCAGATGACAGTTGTCGGAGGCGGGCTAGCGGGGCTGACGGCGGCGATCGCCTGCGCGGAGGGAGGTGCGCAGGTGCGGCTGCTGGAGGCACATGAGCAGCTGGGCGGACGCGCGCGCAGCGCTGACGGCCCCTACAAAGCCAACCTCGGGCCGCACGCCCTCTACAGCGACGGCGCGATGTGGGGGTGGCTGAGCGAACGCGGCCTGCTGCCCAACCACGTCCGCCCGCCGCTCGGCGGCGCGCGCTTTCGTTTCCAGGGTGCCTTGCATCGGACGCCGCCGCTAGGCACGATCCCCGCGGTGCTGCGCCTGCGCGGCCGCCAGGCGCCGGTCGATGCCGATTTCCGCGGCTGGGTCGCCTCGCACACCGACGAGCGCATCGCCGCGATGCTCTCCTCGATGGCCGGCGTCTACACCTACCACCACGACCCCGGCGAGCTCTCCGCGGCGTTCGTGTGGGAGCGCACCGTGCGCCTGTTCCTCTCCACGCCCCCGCC
>CAYNGQ010000515.1:0-1743 GCA_964396735.1 uncultured Solirubrobacteraceae bacterium
TGGCGCGCGCTGGGGGTGTTCGGCACGGCGCTGGCGTGCGCGCTGTTGGGCTTCGCCGACGACTACACCAAGCTCGTGCGCCGCCGCTCGCTGGGCCTGCGGGCGCGCACCAAGCTGGCGGTGACGATCGCGATCTCGCTCGCGCTGTGGTACGTGGCGAGACACGAGGCCCACCTGCAGAGCACGCTGCGCCTGCGGTTCGTCGACTACACGATCGATCTCGGCCCCTTCTACCCGCTGCTGATCTACCTGGTCGTCGCCGGTACTACGAGCGCGGTGAATCTAACCGACGGCCTCGACGGCCTGGCGGCGGGCTGCGCGGCGATCGTGCTGCTGGCGTACATCGGCATCACGTTCATCACCTCCGAGTACAACGTCTCCAACCAGTACGAGCTCTCGATGCTCGCCGCCTGCCTGGTGGGAGGCTGTATCGGCTTCCTCTGGTTCAACGCCTTCCCGGCGACGATCTTCATGGGCGACACCGGCGCATTGGGGCTCGGCGGGGCGATCGCGGGCCTGGCGGTGATGACCAAGACCGAGGTGCTGCTGATCCTGCTCGGCGGGATCTTCGTGTTCGAGGCGCTGTCGGTGGTGATCCAGGTGGCCTACTTCCAGTGGCGCCACAAGCGCGTCTTCCTGATGGCGCCGATCCACCACCACTTCGAGCTGCGCGGCTGGTCGGAGACGAAGATCATCCTGCGCTTCTGGATCATCGCGGCGATCTGCTGCGCGATCGGCTTCACGATCTACCGCCAGAGCCTTGGGTGAGGTGCAGCCGCTCGGTGCGATGAGGCCGTCCTCTCTGATCCCGGGCCTCGACGCAAGCGCGAGTGCCACGCGGAGGAGGCTGGATCGGTGAGCCCCCGCCCACCGATCCCCGGGGGCCCCTACCTGATCGTGGGGCTCGCCCGCTCGGGGGCAGCGGCCGCAAGCATGCTCAGCGAGCGTGGGGAGCAGGTGATCGGGGTGGACGCGGGCGCGCCGCCTGGAGTGGAGACGCTCGCGACGCGTGGAGTCGAGTTGCATCTGCACGACGACGGCCTCGCGCAGCTGGAGCGCGTGGGCGCCGTCGTCAAGAGCCCGGGGGTGCCCGCGCAGGTGCCCGTCGTCGCCGCAGCCCGTGCGCGCGGCCTGCCCGTGCTGGGCGAGCTGGAGCTGGCATGGCGACTGCTGCCCAACGAGTTCATCGCGGTGACCGGCACCAACGGCAAGACCACGACGGTGGAGCTGATCGGCCACATCCACCACGAGGCCGGCCTGCCGGTCGCGGTGGCTGGCAACGTCGGCACGGCATTGAGCGGCCTGGTGGGGAAGCTGAGTGAGCACGCCACGATCGTCTGCGAGGCATCCTCCTTCCAGCTGGAGGACACGCTTGCGTTCGCCCCCGAGGCGGCGGTGCTGCTCAACATAACCCCCGATCACCTCGATCGCCACGGGACGCTGGAGGACTACCGCAAGGCGAAGCTGCGGATCTTCGCCCACCAGGGGGCGGGGGACGTGGCGGTGATCCCAGCGGGGCTCGCCGAGATCGAGCTGCCGCCGGGCGTGCGACGGGTGTGCTTCGACGTCGACCCGCAGCCGGACTTCGCCGGCCTGCGCCTGCGCGGCGAGCACAACCACCGGAACGCGATGGCCGCTGCGGCGGTGTGTCTCGCGCGGGGAATCGACCTCGACGCGTTGCACCGGGGGCTGCGAGCGTTTCCGGGAGTGGCCCACCGCTTGCAGGAGGTGGCGCGTGACGGG
>CAYNGQ010000516.1:0-7513 GCA_964396735.1 uncultured Solirubrobacteraceae bacterium
GTCCGGGTGACGGGTGCCCTCCGGCCGTTTGAGCCCACCCGGTCGTGCGGTCTCATCGCCGGCGCTGGTGCGCTCCGCGAGCACAGGCGTGATCAGCGTGATGTCGGGCAGGTGGGTGCCGCCGGCGAAGGGGTCGTTGAGCATCCACGAGCGGCCATCCGAATGATCCTCGCCGAGCACGGCGGCGACGGCGGCGGGCATCGAGCCGAGATGCACGGGGATGTGCTCGGCCTGCATCACCATCTGCCCGCGCGCATCGAACAGCGCCGTGGAGCAGTCGCGGCGCTCCTTGATGTTGGGCGAGTGCGCCGAGCGGATCAGCGCGGCGCCCATCTCCTCGCAGGCGGCGCGCAGCCCGCCGGTGAGCACCTGCAGTTCGATCGGGTCGAGGCTCACTCGTCAGCTCCTTCGTCATACAGGCGCACGGTGCCGTGGTCATCGATCGCGCCCCGCCAGCCGTCGGGCACATACAGGGTGGAGCCCGGCAGAGAGCACACCGTCGGCCCCTCGATCGCCGTGCCCGGTGTGGGCTCGCCCTCCGAGGATGCCAACCGCAGGCGCGGGGCGGCACCCCACGCGGAGACGCGGATCGTCACCAGCTCCACCTCGACGCCGTCGTCGCGATAGCCGTAGCGCTGCTCGTGTGCTTGGGAAAACGCCTCGCGCAGCGCATCGGGGCCGGGCGGGGCGCCGTTGTCGGATGGCTGGCCGCTGTGGTTCTGCGCCCGCGCATCCTCCTCCTCCACCGCCAGCTCGAAGGACTGCCCGCGGTAGCGCAGCTCGTAGCGCACCGCCACGCGCGCGGCCTGCTCGCCGAGCTCCGCGCACGCCTGTGTCACGAGCGCCACCCGCTCTGCGGCAAGTCGCTCGGCGTCGAGCGATTCCTGGGCGAGCATCACCGTGCGCGCGGCGTCGCGCCGGGGGGCCGCGGCGGCGAGTCCGAGCGCGCACAGCACCCCCGAGGCGCGGGGGACGAGGATCCGCCGTATCCTCAGCTCCCGCGCGAGCGCCGCCGCGTGCAGGGGTCCGGCGCCGCCGAACGGCATCAGCGCGAAGCCGCGGGGGTCGATCCCGCGCTCGACGGTGATCGCGCGCAGCGCGCCCAGCATCTCCGCCTCGGCCACCCTCACGATCCCCTCCGCGCAGCGCTCGGTCGAAAGGTCGAGCGCGGTGGCGAGGGCGGCGACGGCGCGCTCGGCGGCGTCGCGGTCGAGCCGCATGCCGCCCGCCAGCGGGGCGTCCGCGGGTAGCCGTCCGAGCAGCAGGTTGGCGTCGGTCACCGTCGGGCGCTCGCCGCCGCGCCCGTAGCACGCCGGCCCGGGGTCGGCGCCGGCGGAGTGCGGGCCCACGCGCAGTGCGCCGCCTTGGTCGTGCCACGCGATCGAGCCGCCGCCCGCGCCCACCGTGTGGATGTCGAGCATCGCCAGCGCCAGCGGCCTGCCCGCCACAACCCCCTCCGCGGTCTCCGCCACGCGGCCATCCGCGATCAGGCACACGTCGCAGGAGGTTCCGCCCATGTCGAGGCACAGCACGTCGCGCTCACCCGCCAGCTCCGCCAGCGCCGCTGCGCCGCGCACCCCGCCGGCGGGGCCGGAGAGCGCCGTCCGTGCCGCGTGCGCGGCGGCCCCCTCCGCGTCGATGAGGCCGCCCGAGGACTGCATGATCGCGGGCCGGGTCAATCCAAGCGCGTCGGCCTGCTCGCCGAGGCGGCGCAGGTAGGCCCCGAGCAGGGGGGAGATGGCGGCGTCGACCTCGGTGGTGGCGGCTCGCTCGTACTCGCGGAAGGTTCCCACCAGCTCGTGCGAGAGCGACACGTGCACGGTCGGCAGGCGCGCGGCGAGCAACTCCCCCAGCAGGCGCTCGTGCTCGGGGTGCGCGTAGGAGTGCAGCAGCGCCACCGCCACGGATTCGACGTCCGCTGCCTCGACCTGCTCCACCAACTGCTCGGCCTCCGCGTGGTCGAGCGCCCGCAACGGGCCTTCGGGGGTCATGCGCTCGGGGGCCTCCAAGCGCAGCTCCGCCGGCGCCAGCGGAGCGGGGGCGGCCGCGCACAGCCGGTACAGGTGCGCCCGTGCCTGGCGTCCCAGCTCGACTATGTCGGCGAAGCCCTCGGTGGCGATCAGCGCTGTGCGCGCTCCTCTGCCCTCCAGCAACGCGTTGGTCGCCACGGTCATCCCGTGCGCGAAGCGCTCCACCTGACTTGGCTCTGCGCTCGCCTGGGCGAGCACTGCGCGGACTGCCTCCATCACTCCGCGTGACTGCTCGTCGGGGGTGGTCGGCACCTTCGCGGTGTGCATCTCCGCGCCCTCCGGGGCGATCAGCACCGCGTCGGTGAAGGTCCCTCCGACATCCACTCCGAGAAGCACTCCGCCAGCCTACGGCGAGTCGGCAGAGGGTGTTTACGCGGCTCGCTCGGCGATCGCCGACGCGTCGGCCGCCATCGGGGACGGCGGCGACGCCACGGCGAGCTGTGCGTGCGCGGGCCGGCCGAGCGCCGCGAGCGCGATTCCGGCGCCGAGCGCGCCGGCGGCGGTGATCAGCCACGCTGCCTGGAAGTCCGCCGCGGTGGTGCTCGCCGTGCCCAGCACCGCCACCAGCACGGCCACGCCCAGCGCCGAGCCGATCTGGCGGCCCATCGTGAGCACCGCGGCGCCGGTCGCGAAGCGCTCGGGCGGCAGCGAGGACGCGCCAGCGCCAGTCAGGGTGGGGATCACCAGGCCCACGCCCGCTCCACCGATCACCATCCCGGGCAGGAACTCGGAGAGGTAGGCGGGCGTATCGCCGATCTGGATGATCCACCACAGCGCACCGCAGACAAACAGCGCCGCGCCCGCCATCCCCGGGATCCGGTAGCCCACGCGCGCGCCCAGCCGGGCCGAGGGCACGCTGAAGGCGGTCGCCATCGCCGGGCCGGGGAACAGCATCAGGCCGGCGTGCAGCACGCTCTCGTGCCACACGCCGGTGAGGAACAGCACACCCGCCAGCAGCATCGCCGCGAAGCCGGCGAAGAACAGCAGCGACGCCCCCACCGCCAGGCCGAAGCTGCGCACCCGCAGCATCGCCGGGTCCACGACCGGCGCGGGCTGGTGCTCGGAGCGCAGCCAGATCGCCGGCAGCAGCACCGCGGTGGTCGCGAGCAGGGTGAGGATCGCCGGCGAGGTCCAGCCCCATTCCTGGCCCTTGACGATCGCCACCACGAGCGAGCCGATCGCGGCGATCAGCGCGACGGCGCCCAGCACGTCCGGGCGCTGCCCGCCGCGCTCGCGGCGCTCGGTCAGCGTGCGCACCCCGAACGCCAACCCGGCTACCCCGATCGGGACGTTCACCAGGAACACCCACCGCCAGTCGGCCTGCACCAGGACGCCCCCGAGGGGCGGCCCCGCCGCCGCGGCGATCCCGCCGGTGGCGGCCCACACGCCGATCGCCACGTGGCGCTCGTGCGGTCCAAACTCCGGCAGCATCAAGCCGAGCGAGGTCGGCACCATCAGCGCGCCGCCGATCGCCTGCACGACGCGGGCTGCCACCAGCACGCCCACCGATGGCGCCAGCGCGCATCCGGCGCTGGCGAGCACGAATACCCCGAGGCCGAGCAGGAACGCCCGCTTGCGTCCGAACGCGTCCGCCCAGCGGCCGGCCGGCACGAGCAGCGCGGCGAACACGATCGAGTAGGCGCTGAGGATCCACGACAGCGAGCTGAGCGACGCGCCGCCGAAGTGCTTGGCGATCGCGGGGAACGCAATATTGACGATGAACAGGTCGAGGCTCGACATGAACACCCCGACGCACACCACAAGCGAGACCCGCCATTTGCGTTGCATGATGAAACGCACCCTAGCACATCAGTTGCGTCATGCAACTAAGTGGCTAAACTGGGTGGAGAACGTTCGAAAAAGGGCGGGACGCTGCGCCCGGGTGGACTGCTTTGAAGGGCGGGAACTCCGCGGTCGCGGACTATTTTGAAAGAGGCGCTCTGCATGTTGGGAAACTCCTACGACAGCCAGGTCTGCAGCATCGCGGCGGCGCTCGAGGTCGTCGGCGAGCGCTGGTCGCTGCTGATCGTGCGCGACGTCTTCCTCGGTCTGCGCCGCTTCGACGAGCTCCAATCCGACCTTGGCATCGCGCGCAACGTGCTGCACACCCGCCTCACCAAGTTGGTCGAGCAGGGTGTGCTGGAGAAGCGTCCCTACCAGGAGCGTCCAGTGCGCTGGGAATACCGGCTCACCCCGAAGGGCCTCGACCTGTGGCCCACGGTGGTGTCGCTGATGCACTGGGGCGACCGCCACGCCGCACCCGACGGCCCTCCGGTGCTGCTCGAACACCGCGGCTGCGGCGGCGCGGCCGACTCGCATCGCATCTGCGAGACGTGTGGTGCGCGGCTCTCAGCCGTCGACGTGCGCGCCCGCCGGGGACCGGGCGCGCCCGACGATCGCCGCCTGCCGGCTGCCCACTAGCGCGGGCGCCCCACCCGGGGTCTCTACACGTCGGAGCTCGATGTGGGGCATGGAGGCCCCACGCCCACCACCGTCGTCCACGCACCCACCCGCGCGGACGATCCCCCAAACTCGATTCAGGCGGCCAGCTGCTCGCTGTTCTCGGTGTCCGCGAGGTGCTGATGGGAGGGGCAGTACCCGTTGTGCGGCAGCGGCGTCCGTTGGCACGCCGCGCCCTTGCGGGTCGTTGCGCGGCATTGCAGCGGCTCGTCGCTCACCGACGCGTGCGCCGCATGCGGGTTCTCCGCCAGGTAGCGCTGCGCGAGGCCCATGTAGCGGACGACCACGCTATGCACGCGTGCCTGCTGGCTCATCGGGAAGTGCATCCGGATGTCCCAGAACAGGGTCCGTTCCGGCCGCGCGAAGTAGTGGCGGTCGGTCGCCAACCGCTCGATCGCCGACTCGCACGCGCGCAGCACCTGCTCGTGGGTGTTCTTACCCGCCGCCGCGGCGGCGGGATTGGATCCTGCCCGCCCGGGAGCGACGATGTATGGGGCCAACTCCCTGTAGATCGCTCGACTGAACTGATACATGGCGACCCCCTCGCCTCCTTCTCTCTCTCCGTATCGACCGGGCTATTCTGTGCGACCTTCGCCGCGCACCTCCGCCGATCTCTAGGACTCTCGTAGCTCCCGAGACCTTTCACCCTAATTCAACACGTCTCCTACCCCAAAGGACCGAAGATCTTCGTAAATCTTCGCGTCTCTTTAGGAAAGCACGGAGTATCTGGCCCTCACATAAAGCCGAGCAGAAGGGATGGTTAAGGGCTGGTTAATAAGTCACTCCCACGTCTCCCACGTGAGACTCCCCTGTGCGCTCACCGCGATGTGACGATGCTCCAGCGCCGGGTCGGCCTCAGGGTGCTCCACGCGACGGTGCGCCCCCCGGCTCTCCCGGCGCTCCAGTGCGCACGCGGCGATCGTGCGTGCCAGCGGGTGCGGATCCTCCGCCAGGCGCGCCAGCCCCTCGGCGGAGCGCTCGATGCCGGCGTCTCGCCACAGCGCCTCGCGCGTGGCGGCGCTCACAGGGGTTGGCGCCTGCTGGCCCGCCAACGCCTCCAGCTCCTCTGCGCTCGCCTGCCCGGCAGCCGCCGCGGCCGGCTCCTGCAGGGCGCTGTGGGCCGCGCGGCGCCCAAACACGAAGCACTCGCTCAGCGAGTTCGACGCCAGCCGGTTGGCTCCGTGCAGGCCCGTGCACGAGGTCTCTCCGACGGCGTACAGCCCGGCGACCGTGGAGCGCGCGTGCAGGTCGGTCACGATCCCACCCATCGTGTAGTGCGCCGCCGGCGCCACCGGCACCAGCTCCCGCGCCGGGTCCACTCCCGCCTCGCGCAGCGCCCCCACCACGTTGGGGAACAGCGCGGGGTCGATCGCGCGCATGTCGAGGCCCACAGATTCGGCGCCCGTCTCGCGCATCCGCGTCCAGATCGCGCGCGCCACCTCGTCGCGCGGAGCCAGCTCGTCGACGAAGCGCTCTCCCTGCTCGTCGTGCAGCGTCGCTCCCTCGCCCCTGATCGCCTCGGTGATCAGGAAGGCCTCGCGTCCGCCCACCCCCTTCACCGCCGTGGGGTGGAACTGCACGAACTCCAGGTCCGCCAGCTTTGCGCCCAGCGCTTTCGCCAGCAGCAGCCCCACCCCCTGCGAGCCGGGTGGGTTCGTCGTGCGCGCCCACAGCGCCGCCGCGCCGCCGGTGCTCAGCACCACGGCGCGCGCGGCGATCGTGCGCCCGTCCTCGCACACCAGCCCGCCGCAGCGGCTCTCCGCGGGGTCGTTTGCGTCGCGCGCCCCGCCGGCGTGCTTGGCACCGTCGGCCGGGAGGAACGCGAGGTTGCCTCCCCGCGGCCACAGCGCCTTGGCGCGCACGTTCTCCAGCACCGCGATCCGCGGCTCCGCCACCGCCAGCGCCGCCAGCGCGCGCAGCAGTCGCCTGCCGGTCGCGCTGCCGCCGGCGTGCACCAC
Source organism: uncultured Solirubrobacteraceae bacterium (assembly GCA_964396735.1). Classification (GTDB taxonomy): domain Bacteria; phylum Actinomycetota; class Thermoleophilia; order Solirubrobacterales; family Solirubrobacteraceae; genus Palsa-744. The sequence continues at coordinate 6,449 of CAYNGQ010000516.1, forward strand.
CCGGCGCACCGAGTGTCCGCCCTCCAGTCCCAGCGCGAGGCGCCCGAAGCGGTCCGCGTCGAAGCGCACCCCCAGCGCCTGCAGGTCGGCCACGCACTCCGGTGCTTCCCTGACGAGCACCTCCGCCGCCGCCGTACGCATCGCGCCCCGTCCCGCGCGCTCGGTGTCGCGCAGGTGCAGCTCGGGGCTGTCGTCCTCCGCCAGCGCCGCCGCCAGCCCGCCCTGCGCCCAGTAGCTCGCGGTCTGCGCCAGCGGCGCCGCCGACACCAGCGCCACCCGCGCTCCCTCCCGCGCCGCGCACAGCGCCGCATACAGCCCCGCCGCGCCGGCGCCCACCACCGCCACGTCCACCCCCAGGTCCACGCCCCCCCGCGTTGCCTGCACGCTAGCCCGCCGGCGTCACGCGTTGTCCGGGTTGATCGCGCACCTAACCATGCCTGTGTTCATACGCCTGGATCACTTTTTCGAGTGGGTTCTTGGTTTTTTTGGTCGTCGTCTTCGCTTCGCCGCCCGTGCCCGTGGCGCCGGTCGTAGAGGCGCCCGTAGTCGCGCCTGTGCCGGTCGCGCCTGGCGTGAGTGTGCTCGTGCTCGTGGTGGCCCCTGCTTTCGGCGCTGTGGCGGCCGGCACGCCCGTGGTGCCGACCCCGGCCGCTGTCGTCCCCGCGGTGCTCACTCCGGGGACGTCGGTCGTGGTGCCCGCGGGCCCCGCGGCTGCGCCCGGCGTCGTGGTCGCTCCTGCCGCCGGCGCCGTCACGGTCTGCGTCACCGCGACCGTGCCGCTCGCACCGCTCGAGCCCGCCAGCGACACCAGCGCCGCGGTGAGAGCCCCCAGCGAGAGCACGATCACCGTCGTCAGCGCGATCACCGGCGGGCGCCACCGCGGCGTCGCCGCCAGGCGCGTGCGCGCCGCGGCGCCACACCGCAAACACCACTCCTGCTCGGCTCCAAGCGGTCCATCGCACAGTGGGCAGCGCTCCTCCACCGGCTCTTGCGGGGGGGCTCCGGACGGTGGAGGCGTTGCGACGCTCACTTTGGCTCGTCCGGCGGGCGGATGATCTCCGTGGG
>CAYNGQ010000517.1:0-2377 GCA_964396735.1 uncultured Solirubrobacteraceae bacterium
CACCGTGGCGCTCGGCAGCAGCACCCCCGCGAGCGCCTGCACCGAGGTCGTGATCAACCCCAGGGGAGCGCCCGGCAGCAGCACGATCCCCGCAGCGGCGCACACCATCAGCGCGAACGTGGCGTAGAACATCTTCGCGTCGCGGATGCCGCGGTGCAGCGAGTGGCTGGCGCCGAACACATCCCCGAAGGCGTAGGAGGTCGCGAGCGTCACCGCGGCGGCGCCGATCAGCGAGGCGTTGAGCAGCACGATCGCAAAGCACGCCCCCGCCGCCGGGCCGATGTAGGTGCGCAGCGCGCTCGCCACCGTGCCCGCGTTGCCGAAGTGCCCGGCCGCGGGCGTACCGGCGAACGCGAACGCCGCGATCGAGATGATCGCGCCCGCGCCGATCACCACCACGAACGCGCCGATCACCGTGTCGGCGCGCTCGTAGTTGATCCAGCGCGGGGTGATCCGCTTGTCGATGATGTTGGACTGCTGGAAGAACAGCTGCCACGGGGCGACCGTGGTGCCGACGATCGCGATGATCAAAAGCACCGCCGTCGAGCTGGCCCCGCCGGCGATCGAGGGCGTCACCGTGTCGTGGGCGATCGTGGCGAAGTCGGGGTGCACCAGCACCAGCAGCGGGATCACCAGGAAGTTGGCGACCACGAACACGTACATGAAGCGCTCCCAGCTGCGGAAGCTGCCCGTCGCCGTGATCGCCACGAGCGCCGCCGCGGCGGCCGGCACCGCGACGAACTTGCTCACGCCGAAGTACCCCAAAGCGAGGCTGACGCCGATGAACTCGGTGACGATCGTGAGGAAGTTGAGGATGAACAGGTCCCCGACGGAGAACCAGCCCCAGAAACGCCCGAAGCGCTCGTTGATCAGCCGCGCGTGGCCGACACCGGTGACGGCGCCAAGGCGAATCACCATCTCCTGGTTGACGATCAGCACGGGGATCAGCAGGATCAGCACCCACAGCAGGGAGGTGCCGTAGTTCTGGCCGGCCTGCGCGTAGGTGGAGACGCCGCCGGCGTCGTTGTCGCCCACCATCACGATCAAGCCCGGGCCCATGATCGCCAGCAGCGCCATCGCGCGCGAGCGCCAGCCGTGGCGGGCGCCGGTGTCGTCCATCCGGATCGTGCCGAGCGCCCCGCGGATGTCGCCGATGTGAGCCTCGTCGAGGACCGGCGGCACGCCCTCGAGCACGGGCGGCTGGGACGCGGGCAGCTGCGTCTCGTCCAGCGTCGTCGGGTTGTCGGCCATCTCGGTCACCTCCTTTGGGCGGGCATTCGGGACACGTCAAAGCGACGCGCGCAACCGCGGACCCCGACCCTGAAACATGGAGGCTCAGACCAGCAGGGACGGGCTCGACGTACGCGCGAGCGGCTGGGTACTTCGCGGCTGTTCTCGATCCATCCCAGCCTCCTTTCCGCGCGTGATGGTCGGGCCCGTTCGGGGCTCAGGGTAGCACTGCCCGTTTTCAGTCGCTCACAAGCCCGAAGCGCCGACGCCAGCCCACGGGCAGCGTCTGCTCCAGCACATCATCCACCGTGATGACCCCCACCACCCGCCGGTCCTCGTCGACGACAGGGAGCGAGGCGAGGTTGTAGTCGGTCATCGTTCTCGCGACCTCCGGCAGGTCGGCGTCGGTGGGCACCGACTCGGGCTCGTGCTCGGCGACCTCCGCGAGCGGCGCGTCGGGCTCGGCCCGCAGCAGGGCCACGATCGCCGCCGAGCCGCTCAGCGCGCCCGCGTCGTCGTGCAGGTAGACCGTCGTGAGCATCCCCGGCGCGATCGTGGAGCGGCGCACCGCGTCGAGCGCGTCCCCAACCGATGCGTGCTCGGCGAGCGCGATGAAGTCGGGGCTCATCATGCCGCCCGCGGTCGAGGGGTTGTAGCCGAGCAGCGTTTCGATCCGCCGGCGGCCGGCCAGCGGCAGCAGCTCGAGGATCCGCCCGCGGCGCTCCTGGTCGATCTCGCCGATCAGGTCGGCGGCGTCGTCGGGCGCCATCCGCGCGATCACCGCCGCCACCTGCGCGTCGGGGCGCTCGGCGATGAACTCGAGCTGGTGGTGCTCGTCGAGCTCCTCGAAGACGTCGGCCTCGAGCTCGCGGTCCTGGCCGACCGCCTCGATCAGCTCCTCCCCCTCCTCGTGCGAGGCGGCCTCGACCAGGTCGGCGATCTCCGCCGGGTGCAGGTTGGCGAGCTTGCGGTGGGAGAAGCGCAGGCGCGCGGTGGGCACGTGGCCGACGAACGGCTCCATGTCGGTCCAGTCGAGAAACGGCCGGTCGGCCACGAGCCGGCGCAGCGGCCGCGGCAGCGAGCGCCGCAGGCGTCCCCCCGGGCTCGGATCGACCCCCACCACGCGCCACCAGCCGTCGATACAGGC
>CAYNGQ010000518.1:0-2731 GCA_964396735.1 uncultured Solirubrobacteraceae bacterium
GCGCCGCGGTCAGCTTCGCCTTGGGTTCGGCCCCGGCGGTGGCCGCCCAGACCTTGGTTGCAAGCCACGCGCACATGAATACGACCAACAGGGAGAGCGAAGCGAACGCGGCTGCTGCCGGCATCGTTCGGACCTTGGAGATGGTTCGGTGCACGTAGAACAAACCATACAGCCACAACGCGTCGGCGAACCACCGACGTTTCTGACCGTTGTCTACGGGCGGGGCGCGCTACGCCCGCTGCCAGCTGGCGAGGTGCATCAGCGTGCCGGCGCCGACACCGCGAGCGGTGAGGATGCAGGTGTGGCCGCCTTCGCGCCAGGTGACGATCGTTGGGTTGGCGTGGCTGATGACATCGAAGCCCACGCCGTGGCGCTCCACGGAGGTGCTGCCGGCAGGGACCGCCAGCGCGGGACCGGCGACGATCGAGTAGCCGATCCGCTGGGCGCGGGAGTTGGCATAAAGGACTGTGGTGACCATGCGCCCGCCAACCGAGTCGGTGCGCGCTCCGACCGCCTTCCAGCCGAGCTTGCCGCCCCAGTAGGGGTAGGAGATCCCCGCGGCGGAGACCGCCAGCAGGTGCGGGTTGTGGGGACTCTCAGCAGGGGCGGCCCCGGTCGCGGTGCGCAGGCCCGCACCGGATGCCTGCAGCACGGTGGGGGCGCTCGTGCTGCCCCCCGTGGTCAACACCAGCACGAGCACCACCACCACGGCCGCCGCGAACGCGACGCCGGCGATCAGCCGCGACGGCAGGCGCAGTGAGGAGGAGCGTCGCGAGGCGCGCTCACGCTTATGCCGAGCGCCCGGGGCAGCGGCCGACCCGGCGTTCGCGCCCTTGCCCGCGGTGGCGTCCCCGACGGCCGCCTCTCCCTTGGCGGCCAGCTCGACCGAGCGGCGCAGCAGGGCGGGTGCCTCGACGCGCTCGAGCGAGCGCACGAGCATCACGGCGCGGCGCTGATCCTCCAGTTCGGCGGCCAGCTCGGGGGTCTCCGCGACGCGCGCCAGCATGGACTCGCGCTCTTGCTCGGGCAGCGTGCCGTCGGCGAGCGCCGCCAGCGCTGCGTGGATGTCTTCAGGCTCGCGACTCATGGGGTGCTCCCACTCCTAAGACGCCGCGCGGGGGGCTCATCTTCCCGCGAGGCGGGAAGATCCTCGCCCACTGGCACGTCCGCGTGCGCATGGCCATCCTTCGACGGGGAGGTCGACTCCAGCGCATGCACGACGAACGCGCGCGCGCGGAACAGCCGCGTGGCGACGGTCGCCTCCTTGGTGTCGAGGATGCCCGCCGCCTCACGATGGGAGAGCCCGGCGATGTCGCACGCGACCAGCGCGAGGCGGTAGCGCTCGGGGAGCCCGGCGATCGCCGCGAAGACCTCCTGCGACTGCAGCGCCTCCTCGGGCCGCTCGCCGCCGCGGGGATCGACGGGCTCGATCTCATCGATCGTGGTCGCGCTGACACGGGGGCGCCGGGTGGCGGTGCGGCGGTCGGTGAGAAACGTGTTGCGCAGCACCGTCATCAGGTAGGCGAGCTCGTCCTGACCGCGCAGCGTCCGCGGGCGGGCGAGCACGCGCGCGAACGTCTCCTGAACGAGGTCTTCCGCCTCGTGAGGCGAGCCGCACAGCGCCCACGCGGCACGGTAGAGCCGGTCGAGATGGCGCGGCAGCGACTCGGGATCGAGCGCGGGCATCGCGCTCGACTGTAGCGCGCGGCGTGTCGGATGGTGAAAATCTTCCACCGGCGGCGGGACCTCCACCGCGCTGGCCGGCGGTGCGTGAAAGGTTTATCGTTGCCGCGGAGTCTGGTGCAGTGACAGGCACAGAACGGGCGCCCACACCGACGCCCGGACAACTCAAACTTCAGGAGACAAGCGTGCGACACCCTTCAATCTTTGCCGCGACCACGCTCGCGGTCGCCGGACTGGCGGTCGCCGGCTGCGGATCCGGCGGTGGCTCCAGCTCGGGTAAAACCGAATCGAACGGCTATCCCGCGACGAGCGCCTCCACGACGTCCAAGAGCGCAGCGGCCTCCGGGGCGGGCGCGGGGACGGTGATCACGACCGAGCACACGCCGCTCGGCACGATCCTCGCGGCGGGCCCAAAGCGCCTGACGGTGTACCTGTTCGCGGCCGATACCGGCTCGACCTCGACCTGCTCGGGCGCGTGTGCGCAGGTGTGGCCGCCGGTGACGACAACGGGCGCCCCGAAGGTCGAAGGCGAAGCGGTGGCGGCCGACCTCGGCACGACGACCCGCTCGGAAGGAGCCAAGCAGGTCACCTACAAGGGCCACCCGCTGTACTGGTACGTGAGCGACTCGAAGGCGGGCGAAACCACCGGGCAGGGAGTCCAGAGCTTTGGCGCCGCGTGGTGGGTGCTGTCGCCAAGCGGAAGCGAGATCACCGGCTCCTGAGAGGAGCGGTTCGGCCCGGAGTGAGACTGAGTCTCGTTCTCATTTGGTTGGGGGCCGAAAAGATCAATCTCTCCGCCGCTCAACCAGCAGCGCGAGCGTGGGACAGGCCGCGGCGGCGCGGCGCGCATGGGGCAGCAGCGTGGAGTCGAGTGGCGCTCCGTCGAGGATCGGGTAGCCCCACTCATCCAGAGAGATGCGCTCGGGCAACAGCTCATGGCACATGCCGTGGGCCTCGCAGGCGATCGAGTTGACACGCAGACGATGTGACGTGGGACTCATACCGGGACGGAGGTCGTGGGGCGGGAGGCACGTGGTCGTGGCAGCTC
>CAYNGQ010000519.1:0-1761 GCA_964396735.1 uncultured Solirubrobacteraceae bacterium
ATGAACTTCCGGGTCTCCTCGCGCGCAAGGTTGTCCGGGCGCTGGTTGTGGGGGCTCTTCATCAGGTAACTGGACGGACCGTCGAGCTGGCCGCCGATGCCGTGGTTGAGCGCGAGCTTGCAGCAGCGCACCGCGTCGATCACGATGCCCGCCGAGTTGGGCGAGTCCCACACCTCGAGCTTCAGCTCCGCCGTCAGCGGCACGTCGCCGAACGCCTGGCCCTCCAGACGGATGTGCGCCCACTTGCGGTCGGTCAGCCACGGCACGTAGTCCGATGGCCCCACGTGGACGTCGTTGGCGGGCAGCTCGTCCTCCATGATCGAGGTGACGGCGTTGGTCTTGGAGATCTTCTTCGACTCCAACCGCTCGCGCTCGAGCATGTTGTAGAAGTCCATGTTGCCGCCGACGTTCAGCTGCGAGGTGTGCACGATCCGCACGCCGCGGTCGCCGAACAGCCGCGCGAGCGAGCGGTGCACGATCGTTGCCCCCACCTGCGACTTGATGTCGTCGCCGACGATCGGCAGCCCCGCCTGCTTGAAGCGCCGGTCCCAGTAGTCCTCGCGGGCGATGAACACGGGGATGCAGTTGACGAACGCACAGCCCGCCTCCAGCACCTGCTCGACATACCACTTGGTCGCCTGCTCTGAGCCGACCGGCAGGTAGGAGACGACCACGTCGGTGTGGGTGTCCTCGAGAATTTTCACGATGTCGGCGGTCTCGCCGGGAGCCTTGACGATCTTCTCTTTGAGGTATTTGCCGAGGCCGTCGTGGGTCATCCCGCGGTACACGGGTACGCCGAGATCGCGAGGCACCTTGGCGAACTTCATCGTGTTGTTCTGCCCCGCCCAGATCGCCTGACCGAGGTCCTTGCCGACCTTTGTCTTGTCGATGTCGAAGGCCGCGGTGAACTCGATGTCGCGCACGTGATAGCCGCCGAGATCGACGTGCATCAGGCCGGGGACGTCCTCACCGGGGTTGGCATCGCGGTAGTAGTTGACGCCTTGCACGAACGCGGAGGCGCAGTTGCCGACGCCGACGATCGCGACGCGGACCTTGTCGGACTGGTAGCGAGCGGCGCCGTTCTTGGAGGCGCCGTTAGACGCGGCGCCGTTGCTGTGTTGAATGGGAGTCAAGTGGTAAGTCCTTCCTGGAGGTTCGGGGTAACTACTCCGCGGGGCGGGCTAGGTCACACGGCGGGCTTGGATAGCTCGCGGCGCACGTGGGAGATGCGCTGGGCGACGGTGATCAGGCTGAGTGCCGCGAGCACGTACACGGCTGCCTTCAGCAGCGAGAAGTCTCCTAGTGAGGCGCCGCGCGCGAACAGTAGCCCGATTGAGAGGATCACGACGCGCACGGGACGCGTGGCGATCCCCACCTTGCACTCGACGCCCAACGCCTCGGCGCGGGCGCGCGTGTAGCTGACCATCAGCGAGCTGAGCACCGCTACGACGACTGCGGCAGCCGCCACGCGGTCGCCTTTCAGGGCGAAGTCCCCGGCGACGGCCGTCAACACGATCCCCTCCTCGATGCGGTCCAGCGTCGAGTCCAGAAACGCGCCGAACGGGGTGCCCTTGCCCGACATGCGCGAGTAGCGTCCGTCGAGTGTGTCCATCACCGAGCCAACGATGAACGCGATGCCGCCGGGGAAATACTGACGTTCCCACACGAGCACGGCGGCGAGCAGGTTCAAGGCGAAACCGGTGAGCGAGATCGCGTTGGGGGTCAGGCGCGACTCGATCAGGCGGTTGCGCACGAGCTCGC
>CAYNGQ010000520.1:0-5325 GCA_964396735.1 uncultured Solirubrobacteraceae bacterium
CGAGTTTCCTCCCGACGGGGGTGCCGGCAACGAGCACATGTCCGCCGGGGCGCTCTCCTACCCCGCGGCAGATGGCTCCAAGCGCGCTTCGACCGGACGCGAGGCCGGACGCGCCACGCCGTCGAATGGGGGAGCGCACGCCGAGAGCGGCGCCGGGGCCGCCTCGGGCAGCCTCCCCACAATCCCCGGCGCGGGTGTACCAGGCTCAGGCGTGGGGTTGCCCGGCACGCTCGACCCCCACCCAGGTCTCACCCTCGAGCCCGATCCTCGCGCCGGCTTGCCGGTTTCCTCGCGAGGACTGGCCCAGCACATTCCCCTGGGCCAGCGTACCCCTTCGGGCCAGGGCACCCCCTCGGATCAACTCATCCCCTCGCCGGGATCTGACCAGCTGAGCCCCTCGCCGAGATGGGACCGGCGCGGGCACGGCTGGATGTTTGCGTCCGATCTCTTCCCTGGAGCGGGGTCCGAGCACCGCGCGGCGCCGGCACGCGTATCGATCGGGACGATCGAGGTCACGGTGGTCCCCCCGCCGGCACCAGCCCCGGTCGCGCCCGCGAGCCCGGCCGGGCTGGCGGCGCCGCATCGCTCCCACCCGGCCGCCGCTGGAGGCAGTGCGCCGGTGGCCGATCAGCTGAGGCTGGGGGCGCGTCGGTGGTACGGGATGGCGCAGACCTGAGTCGATGCCGCGATGACCTTCGATCTATCTGCGATCACCGACTCACTGATCCACCTCGTCGAAAGCCAGTGGCCGAGCGCGCCGATCTGGTCGGAAAGCGGCGGCAAAGGGCCTCCCAGCGCCTCCTTCACGCCAAGCGTCACAGGCCTGGCGCCCGACGCCGCATACAAACAGTCAGGCCCGCAGCTCGGCCTGTACCTGTATCACGTTGAATCCAACAATGCGGTCGAGGCAACTTTCTGGGAACCGCAGATGTTGAACGACTCCCCCGGCCAGCCCGTCCGCTTCCTCCCCTTCGCGCTCGACGTCTTCTATCTGCTCTACGCCTACTCGGAGTTCAACTTCATCGAGGAGCAGCAGGCCATGAGCGTGGCGATGCGGATCTTTCACGACCAGCCCATCGTGCGCAGCGAATCGGGTGCGGCGACGCCCTGGGAGCTGACTCTCACGCTGGAGCACCGCTCCTACGACGAGCTGAGCCGCCTCTGGCAGGCGACCACCTCACCGCTGCGCATGTCGCTCGTCTACCGCGCCTCCGTCATCCTCCTGGACGCCGACCAGATGCCCGAAAAACCGCAGGAAACAACCTCCTTGGACGTCGAAGTCGGCCTGCTTGGCGCCGCCCGGGACGGTGGCGGGTCATGATCGAGCTGATCACACGCAAGCCCGCCTCCAACGGGCCCACACCACCCAAGCCGGCCCCAGACAGCCCCACCCCAGACAGCCCCACCCCAGACGGGCTCATCCCCAACGGCTTGCTCCCGCACGGGTCCCCAAGTGCAGCCACACGGGAGGCGGCGGTCGAGCCGTTGTGGCTGCGCGAGGTGCGCCTGCGCGCGGCGCGCCGAGTCCTGTTCGTTCGCCACCGCTGGGAGCGCTCGGCCTACGCGGAGGAGCACCTGCTGGCGATCAGCCACAGTGAGGTCGACCGGGCACTCGAGCCTCCGAGCCAGGTCCACGAGCAGGAGATCTCCTTCCACCGCGAGGACGCCGCCGCCAACGCCCTGTCCCGGACGATCGCCGCGCTCGCGGATGAGCCTCAGGACACCCGCTGGGAGCACCTCGTCGGGGTGCTGGCCATCGGCGCCGAGGAACAGGCGCTGCTCGCCCTGGCGATCGGCGCCGCGGTGGATCCCCAGCTGGGTCGGGTGTTCGGCTACCTGCAGGACCAACCCACCCCGAGCGGGGCGACCCCCGCGCTCGCCGCAGACCTCTTCCCCCAGCTCAGCCGGCTCCCGCCGAGACCCGGTTCGCCCGTGCTCGCGTGGCAGCTTCTGCGGCAGACGACCGGCGAGCCGTGGAGCGCGTCGACCTCGACCAGCTTCGAGGCGGACGGCTCGGTGGTGCGCGCGCTGATGGGAGCACGGGTCGAGGGTGGGGCGGGAGACATGGGAGCATCAACCGAGGGCGAGACGGGAGACGCCGACTGGTCGGCGAGCTGCGCGGGCGTGTCGCTGGCGCCGGCGCGTGCGGATGGACTGCGCGCCCGTGAGCTGGCTGAGGCCGTCGACTTCGTACACGCCCTCTCCGGCGGGGATTTCGTACGGGCCCTCTCCGGCGGTGGTCGACCATGCCCCCCGATCGAGATCGAGCTGATCGGCCCGCCCGGGTCGGGGCGCAGGACGCTCGCCGCACGGATCGCCGCCGGGCTCGGTATGGAGCTCGTCGCGGTCGACGTCGCGGAGCTCGCCGCCGAGGCCGACCCCGGATCGGCAGTGGTTCGAGAGGTGCGCAGGGCGCTCCTTCAGGGCGCGGCGCTCGCTCTCAGCCATCCGGAGACGCTTCGCCCAGAGATCCTGCACGGAGCCGCGGCGCAGGCGCTCGCTCGATGCCCGCTCCTCTGCTGCTGCGTCGAGCAGCCGGCGGCCGGAGCACCGGCGCCGGGCGCGGTCCGCCGCTCGGTGCGGCTGGCGCCACTCCAACGCGGGGAGCGCCTCGCGCTGTGGTCGCTGATCGGCGAGGGCACGGCACCGGCGCCCGTCGCAACCTGGGGCCTGCGCCCCGCCGAGATCGCCACGGCCGCCCGCGTGGCGCCCGCCGGGGAGGAGACCGTTGTCGAGGTCTGCCGGCGCCTGCTCACCGCGGGGACCGGCAAGCTGGTGAGCGCCCTGTCGCTGCCCTACCTGTGGGAGGACCTCGTGCTCCCGCCGGCGACGGAGGCTCATCTGCGCGAGCTCGAGGCGCAGGCGCGCGAGCGCCCGCAGGTGCTGGACGACTGGGGCTTCTCGCGGCTCACCCCGATGGGCCGGGGCACCACCGCCCTGTTCGCGGGACCGAGCGGGACCGGCAAGACGATGGCGACCCAGGTGCTCGCGCGCTCGCTTGGCCTCGACTGCATCCGCGTCGACCTGGCGGGAGTCGTGAGCAAGTACATCGGCGAGACCGAGAAGCAGCTTCGCGAGGTGTTCGAAGCCTGCGAACGGGGCCCGGCGCTGCTCTTCTTCGACGAGGCCGACGCGCTGTTCGGCAAGCGCACCCAGGTGAGCGACGCTCACGACCGCTACGCCAACATCGAGATCGACTACCTGCTGCAGCAGATGGAGCGCTTCGACGGGCTGGCGGTGCTCGCCACCAACCGCAAGGGCGATCTCGACACCGCGTTCCTCAGGCGCCTGCGCTTCCTCATCGACTTCAATCCGCCGACCGTCGCCGAGCGCGAGCGCCTCTGGCGTATCTGCCTGGAGGGGGCGCTCGACGGGTCCGGCCGGCCGCTGGTGGGGGAGCTCGACTATCCCGGGCTCGCCCGCGAGCTCCATCTGACGGGCGCCGACATCAAGTCCGCCGCGCTCGCGGCCGCCTACCTCGCCTGCGGCGAGGGGTCCCCGATCGAGCTTCGACACGTCCTCGCCGCCGGGCGGCGGGAGCTCGAGAAGCAGGGCCAGGTCGTCCGCCCCGGGCAACTGGAGTGGCAGTGAGCGGCCCGGTCGAGGAAGTCCACGTGGAGCGCCTCTCCCTCCGGGTGGCAGGGTTGGACGAGGAGGCCGCGCGCGCCCTCTCCCGGCTCGTGGCCGAGGGATTGGCGCCGGTCCTCGGTAGGGCGAGCGCCGGGACCGGCCTCGACCATCTGCGGGTGGAGGTGCCCGCCGAGCCGGGCCCGGCCGGGATCGCCGGTGGGGGTGCCGGCGCCTCGCCGGAGGAGCTGGCAGCGCGCATCGTCGAGCAGGTCGGGCGGATGCTCGCCCGCGACCGGGCCTTCGGACCGCTCGGCGAGGAGGGGACGCTGTGAGCGGATTCGTGCTGAAGGGGGCGCTGGTCGAGTTCATGCCGACCTTCCTCCCCATCCCCCTGCCGAACGTGACCGTCTTTCAGTACAACCCCGAGTCGATGGTTCACACCTGGACCCAGCCCGAGGCGGCGGGGAGCCCGGGGACGACCGCCTCCAACCCGCTGGCCGTCAAGGGCAATCCGGGCGAGTCGTTCTCCTTCACGATCGCGATGGACTCCAACGAAGACATCGCGGAAGGGAATCCGGTCACGTCGGGGATCGCGGAGGTGAGCGGGATCTACAGCCGCCTCGCCGCGCTCGAGATGCTGCTCTACCCAACCGGCAGCACCAGCGGGGGGCTCCTCGGCTCGGTCTCCTCGGCGCTCAGCTCGGCCTTCGGCAGCGAATCCTCGGGGCCGACCCGCACCGTGCCCGAATCGACGATGCCGGTGGTGCTCTTCATCTGGGGGGTGGGGCGGATCGTCCCGGTACGGCTGACCACGCTCACGATCACCGAGAAGCTCTACGACTCGGCGCTCAACCCGATCCACGCCGAGGCTCAGCTGGCGCTGCGCGTGCTCACGCCGGCGGAGCTCGTGGCGGCGCAGAAAGACAACGACGTGCTCGCCAACCTGGCGAGCATCGCCTACACCTACACGTTCACCCTCCGCCAGGCCCTCGCGGTCGCCAACCTCGCCAATGCGGCCTCCTCGATCATCGGCATGATCCCCCACTAGCAGGCGCCCAGATGTTCACTCCCGACAGCCGCTACGCGAGCGCCGCCACCTACACCGCGACGCTCCCGAGCGGGGCCACCGTCTCCGCGGTGGTGCCGCCGCCGCCCAAGCCCGTCCCGCTCGCCGGCTACCACCAGCGCAGCGGCGGCGATCGCCTGGACCTCGTGGCCACCCAGTACCTGAACGCGCCGGGCGGCTTCTGGCGGCTGTGCGACGCCAACAACGCGATGGTCGCCGGCGCGCTCGCCGCCCGCGCCCTGATCGGGATCCCGCGGGGAGGAGCCTCGTGACGTCCCCCTTGGCCGCGCCAGCGCAGTTCGTGACGTCCCCTCGGGGAGGCGCCTCGTGAGCGTCACCGTCCAGCTCGCGGTCGGGGGCAGCCCGGTGCCGGAAGCCTTCTATGACGCCATCCAGCAACTCGAGGTGGAGGAGTGCTCGGATCGTCCCGGCGCGCTGCTGCTGCGGCTGCCGGTCAACCGCACCTCCGCGGGCGACCTGCAGTTCGTCGGGGACGGCACGTTCGAGCCCTACACCCCGATCACGTTCGTGGCCACCCCCGCCGGCAAGAGCCCCCAGTGCCTGTTCGACGGCTACGTCCTCTCCTGGAAGCTGCACCTCGACCGCAGCTCCTCCAGCTCGACGCTCGATCTGTGGGCCCAGGACGCCTCGCTGCTGATGAATGTCCAGGACAACGTCATCGAGTGGTC
>CAYNGQ010000521.1:0-2295 GCA_964396735.1 uncultured Solirubrobacteraceae bacterium
GCGCGCCAGGAGACAGCCTGTCTCTGCCGCGACCGTCACGCCGCTGCCCGTCTGGCGCGCGTGGATGAAGAGAAGCGCACCCACAGTCGCCACGACGCGGCCATGCTCGAAGCCCGGCTTGGGCAACTCCCGCAGCTCCCCGCGCAGCAGCTCGTGGCGCACCCCATCGTCGGGCATGGCGAAAAGCTCATCGGCAGTGGTGACAGAAGGAGGCAAGCCGCTCATGAGTACAAGTGTCTTCGACCATACCCAGAGCTGCGGACAACCTTTGTGCGGGAGCGACTCGCCGGTCGCCGACCCTCAGCGCCACCGCCCCCGCTGCTTGAGCACGATCCCCTCCAGCACATGCGCGACCGTCTCACAGGCGTCGACGGCGGCCTCGAGCGACTCGAAGATGTCCTTCCAGCGGATCACGACCATTGGGTCGATGCCGCCCGCGAAGAGGGAGGCGACGGCGTCGCGCTGCAGGCGGTCACCCTCGTTCTCCAGGCGATGGATCTCCACCAGGTGGGGGCCCAGCTCGGTGCCGGTGCGCAGGCAGCGCAGGGCTCTTGCGATCTGCTCGCCAGCGCCGACCAGCACCTCGGCGAACTCGACCGCCTGCTCCATCGGGGCTTCCACCCCGTACAGCACCATCTGCGCGGCGGCGTGCTCGGTGTAGTCGACGATGTCGTCGAGCGCAGTCGCCAGCGCGTAGCCGTCGCTGGCCGCGAACGGCGCTCGCACGCGGCGGCCGGCGGTGAGGCGGTGGATGATGTCGTGAGTGATGCGGTCGCCCTCCTGCTCGCACACCTTCAGGTCGCGCGCCAGCGGAGCGTGCTCGGGGAAGTCCGCCAGCAGGTCGCGCATCAGCAGGCCCGAGCGCTGCACGTTGCGCCCCGCCTCCTCCACCAGCTCCATCAGGGAGCTGTCCAAGCCTGGCCGCAGGAGGCTCATCGAACGCGACGACGCGAAGCGTCGCGGTCAAAGTGGTTTGGCTGGCGGCGACGCGGGAAGCTCACCGGCGGAGGATATTCCCAAGCGAGCGGGCGGTGGAGGCTGCCCGTCCACCGGGGCACATGTCTTTCACATTTTTTTCACGAATGAATCACGAGTTCGCAACTCGGAAGGGCCCGCCTACCTCGATCATGCTGACCTGTGGGAGAGTCTCTGGGGAGCGGTAACGGCGGCACCATCTACGCGGGGGAGCTGGAGATCCACCCCGCCGAGGGGCTGGCGCTCGCCACCGGCCAGGCGCTGACGCTCTCCGTGCGCGAGTTCGAGCTGCTCGTCGCGATGGCGAAGCGGCTCGGGACGATCGTCACGCGCGAGGAGCTCTACCGCGTCGTGTGGGGCGGCGAGCTGCGCGCCGGCGATCGCTCGGTCGACGTGTACGTCTCCAAGCTGCGCACCAAGCTCGAAGCGGCGATGCCGGATCGCCGCTTCATCCACACCCACCCCGGCTTCGGCTACCGCTTCCAACCCCAGCCCGTTGCGGGAGGGGGCCCTGCCGCGCTCCCGGCCTCCCCCCATGCCAGAGGAGGCCCTGCTCCCCTCTCGGACTCCACCCGGATAGCCGACCGCCAGCAGCCTTCACGAAATTTTCACACGGCGGGGGCGGTGGACTAAGACAGTAGGGTTGGCATCGCTTGGGGCTGCGCCTTGCTGCTCATCTGTCCTGCCCTGCTCCGATTCATCGACCCCACACAAGTCAGAGGGAGACGCAATAGTGATCAACTTGCAAAAGACAGCCGCGACGGTCCTGGGCGTCGCGGCGCTCTCGCTGCTCGTCGCCGCCTGCGGCAGCAGCACCAACACCACGAGCTCCGGCACCACCAACAAAACCCCCGTGGCGTCCGCCACGATCTCCGGCGCCGGCTCCACCTTTGCGGCGCCCGTCTACGAACAGTGGGGCTCGCAGCTGGCGAGCGCCGGGCTCACCGTCAACTACCAGGCCGTCGGCTCTGGCGCCGGGATCACAGCGCTGGTAGGCAAGACAGTCGACTTCGGCGCCTCCGACCCGCCACTGAAGGCCACTGAAGAAACGGAACTGAAGAAAGTCGGCGAACCGGTGCAGATCCCGATGTTCCTGGGCGCGATCACCGTCTCCTACAACCTCCCCGGCGTGCAGGCCGGCCTGAAGCTCGAAGGCACCACGATCGCCAACATCTACCTCGGCAAGATCAAGACCTGGAACGCCCCTGAAATCAAGGCCCTCAACCCAGGCGTCACGCTGCCGAGCACCGCGATCACGGTGATCCACCGCTCCGACTCTTCGGGCACGAGCGCCGGCTTCACCGGCTTCCTCGCCGCCGT
>CAYNGQ010000522.1:0-1958 GCA_964396735.1 uncultured Solirubrobacteraceae bacterium
GCCGCAAGAGCGAGTTCGACGATTCCCTCGGGCGCCTGGCGGCCGAGGGAGCCGAGACCGCTGACCTCGGACCCATCAGCGCCCGCGGCAGCTTCTCGGACCCGGACCTCACCCCCGCGCCCGCCCCGGCACCACCGCCAGTGGTCGCCAAGGCGCCACCGCCGCAGCCCAAGCCCGCCGCGAGCAGCGGTTCCTTCCTCAGCACGCTCCTCGGGTTGTGGTGGGTGCTGGCGCTGCTGATCGCGCTCGGACTCCTCGGCTTCTTTGGCTCGCGTCTGCTGCGCGCGCGCCGCAAGAGCGAGTTCGACGATTCCCTCGGGCGCCTGGCGGCCGAGGGAGCCGAGACCGCTGACCTCGGACCCATCAGCGCCCGCGGCAGCTTCTCGGACCCGGACCTGACCCCCGCGCCCGCCCCGGCACCGGCCACGCGGCCCGCAAGCCGTGCCGCCGCAGTCCCGCTGCCCGAGGCGGCCTTCCTGGTCGAGGAGACCGGCTCGCACGAGCGGCCGCGGCTGTCGGCCACCGGCACGCAGCCGGCCATGGCGGCGCCCAAGCACGTGGCGAGCGATGAGACGATCAGCAGCGAGACGGCGATCAACCTCGATCAGGGCGATCCCCTGGCGGAGGCCGATTTCCACATGGCGTACGGCCTGTACGACCAGGCGGCCGACCTGATCCGCATCGCCATCTCGCGCGAACCGAACCGCCGCGACCTGAAGCTCAAGCTCCTCGAAGTGTTCTTCGTCTGGGGCAACAAGGAGCAGTTCCTGAACGCGGCGCGGGAGCTTGCGCAGACGCGCTCCGAGGCGGCCCCGGGTGAGTGGGAAAAGATCCTCATCATGGGCAAGCAGCTCGCCCCCGAGGACCCGCTGTTCACCGGCGGCGGCACGGTCACCGGCGCGGCCGCCGGCGGCGTCGACCTCGACCTCGAGGGCGGCCAGAGCCGCGTCGACTTCGATCTGCTCGGCGACCCGGTACCCGCCGAGGCTCAGGGCGGCGTGGACCTCGACATCGGTTCCGCGGTCGGGGACCTGGATGCCACCGCCGAGTCGCAGTCGGGCATCACCGACCGCAACGCGGCGCTGCTGGAGAACAGCTTCACCGGCGTCAACACCGGCAGCACGCGGCAGATGACCTCGCGCGTGCGCCAGGGCGGCGGCAACACGGCCGAAATGGAAGGCCCGACGGTCGAGCAGCCGCACCTGAGCCCCTCTGACAACCCGACGCTGCGCCAGAAAGTCGAAAACGTGATGCGCCAGGGAAACGCGGAGCACACCGCGGAGCTGGCGATCGATGATCTTGGCCTCGACGTCGGCGCGGTCGACACCATCGACCAGCCGGGCATCGCCTCGGCGGCCGCCTCGACTCCGGACACCCCGACGCTGGTCGCAGGTCTCGATGAGCAGTCGCGGCGCGTGATGGAAGATGCGCACCGGCGCGCCAAGGAAGAGACCGGTGAGACCACCGGCGCCTGGCAGTTCGACCAGAACGAGCTCGAGGCCGCACTCACGCAGACCACGAACCTCGCGGGCTCCGACGGCTCGGCGACCTCGCGGCTGCGCGCCCTGAGTGGCAACAGCGTGGATCTGGATGTCGGGGACGCCACCGGCACCCACGTGGCGCACGGGGATGTCGACCTGGACGTGGGCCTTGCCACCGGTAGCCACGAGGCGCATGGCGGTACGCTCGATCTGGATGTCGGCACGGCCACGGTCCCGGACGCGGCTTTCGCCGCCACTCAGCGGCTGGCCTCCGAGGACTTGGCGCTGCCGGATCTTGAGCCGGTGACGATGAGTGAGGTGGGCACCAAGCTCGACCTCGCCCGCGCCTACATGGACATGGGCGACCCGGACGGCGCCCGCAACATCCTCGAGGAAGTGCTGCACGAGGGCTCGGCGGCGCAGAAGCAGGAAGCCCAGCGCCTCATCGAGTCGCTGCCCGGCTAAGAGCGCCACGGC
>CAYNGQ010000523.1:0-1908 GCA_964396735.1 uncultured Solirubrobacteraceae bacterium
CTCGACGAAGCGCTCGCGGAGCTGGAGCAGGACGGCGTGCTGCGCCGCGAGGAGCGCGCGGTGTGCGCATCCCGCGCCGCCCGGCGGCTGGATGAGCTCGAGCTGATCAGCATCTGAACCGTCGACTCACGCCTTATCGCCGCGGCGGTGCTCGATGCCGCCGTCGCCCGCGATCAGGATGTCGCTCACGAGGCTGGGCGCGAACAGCCCGTGCTCGACGACGCCAGGGGTGGCGGACAGCCGGGCGGCGAGCCGCGCGGGATCGTCGATCGCCCCGAGATAGTCGGCGATCAGGTTGCCGTCGGGGCTGAGGGGCACTTTGCGCAGCCGCGCCGGCGCGATCGCCGCGAGCGTGGTGTGTGGGGCGAACTGCAGGATCTCCACGGGCACCGGTGGCGTGAGCGCGGCGACTGCCTTCTCGGCGGAAGCGATCACCACGAAGCGATCTGCCGCTGCGGCGACGATCTTCTCGCGCGTGTGCGCCGCGCCTCCGCCCTTGATCAACCAGCCCCGCGGGTCGATCTGGTCGGCGCCGTCGATCGCGATGTCGAGTGTGCCCAGCTCGTCGAGCGCCACGATCTCCAGGCCAAGCGCCTGGGCGGCCCGGGCAGTGGCGGGGGAGGAGGCGGCGCAGCGCAGTCCCTCCAGACCGCGCGCGGCAAGCGCCGGCAGCAGGTGGGCGACGGTCGATCCGGTCCCCAGCCCGACACGCGAGCCGGGGAGCACAAGCTCGGCGGCGGCCTCGGCGGCCGCGCGCTTGTGGCGCCGAGTGGCGCTCTGTTCGATCGTGCCCTGTGCGCCAAGGGCGGCCGGCGGATTGCGCGGTGGTGCCATGATGGGCGACCTTACAGCGCCTGACTGCGACGGGCTGCTCAAGAACCTGCGACGAGCGGCGTCCCGGCGTCGGGCTCGGCGGCCGCGGCCGCGACCGCGGGCGGCACGTCACCCCGCAGGAAGCGCCACACCGACAGGCAGGCGAGCACGGTCATGATCGCCGCGCTCGACAGGCACCACTCGCAGTACTCGTGCAGCGAGAACGCCTCACGCGAGGTGAGGTAGGCGGAGAAGCCGAAGCCGATCAGCACGAACGCCATCGAGGCGAAGCGCGTCTCTTCGCGCTGGGGGACCAGCAGCGAGGCGAGGATCGCCACGTAGCCGATCAGGCCGATCAGCGCGACCGGCACGCCGGCGAGCTTCGAGTAGATCGAGGTCTGCACTTTCAGGCAGGTGTTGTGCGTGGTGCTGCACAGCGGCGGGATGCCGGAGTAGTGGACGTAGGTCAGGTAGCTGGCGACCCCCAGCCCGATCACGGTGAGCACGATCATCGTGATGCGGAGTGCGCGGTCGCTCATGGCCGGTGGGCGCCGCGGGGAGAGAGGGGGGAGGAGGGGGGGAGGGGCCGCTGGGTCATCGCCATCGCCGCACGCATCTCCCTATGAAAGCAGCTTGTTGATCGCCGCTTCGAAGCTCGAGGGTTCTTCGAGGTTGGGGTTTTCGAGCTTTTCCATGTGCTGCCCGCTCTTGCCGATCAGGAAGGACGGCGTGCCGGTGAAGCCTTCGGCGTTGGCGATCTGCGCGTCGTGCGTGACCTGTTCGGTGTAGGCGGGATCGTTGCGCGCGGAGCTCCAATCGGGGAGATTGAGCCCCGGCACCTGCTGGGCGAGGCCCTGCAGGTAGCTTTCGGTGACGTAGCCGCTGTCCTCCTGGCCCTGCTCGTGGTAGAAGAGCTCGATGTAGTTCCACGCAAGGTTCTGCTTGCCTGCGGCGAGCGCCGCGACCTGCTGCAGGTGGAACGTTTCCTTTTCGTGCGTCGCAGTCTCCATCGAGTGGTATTCGATCTTCAGCTTCCCGGCGCGCACGTACTTCTGGATGATCTTGGGCAGCGCGCCGAGCGTGAACTCCCGGCAG